>JACQYK010000113.1 GCA_016208255.1 Deltaproteobacteria bacterium
CACATAGGCATTGTGTTGGCCGAGGCAGGGAGCCGGGTTACGCGGCCAATGAGGCACCTCCGAAAAATGAAGAGGGGAGCCGCAGTATTTCTTGAGCCCCACTTCCGGATGGTCAATCTCCCAGAAAAATCCACGGTCATTCAGCTGGGGGTCGGCCACCAGCTCTTCGGCATTCCACACCGCACCGGCGGGCACTCCCCTTTCTTGGAGAAGGGTCATGACCTCCCGGTGGGTGTGTTCTAAGGTCCAGTCTTGAATCCTTTGGTCCAGTTCATCCTGATTGCGGCAACGCTGCTCCATGTCGGCGAATCGGTTGGCCTCCAATTCCGGCGGATTTCCCATGGCCCCTTTCAGAGCAATCCATTCCTCTTCAGAACCAACCGCTATGACCGCCCATTTATCTTCACCTTTGGTTCGATAGCAACCCTGGGGGGCCAGGGTCGGGTGCCGATTCCCGTTGGCTTTGGGTATTTTTCGATTCAGGGCATAGCCCAGTACCACCTCTCCGATGAGGCAGGTGGCCGATTCAGACTGGGCCAGATCGATATTTTGCCCTTCACCGGTTCGCAGGCGATGGAACAAAGCGGTCAATATAGCCCCGGCCGCGTGCAGGGCTGCCGCCGGGTCGGGATAGGCGTTCCCTGACATGTGCGCCCTGTCTCCCGGGTAACCCATAAGACTGGCCAGACCCGAAGCCGGGTCCAGGTTGGTGCCATAGGAAACATAATCGCGGAAAGGACCATACGAACCGTAACCCGGCATGGAGCACATGATAATGGCCGGATTTAATTCTTTCAGGGCCCTGTAGTCCAGGCCGAAATTGGGCATGACCCTTGGACTGAAATTTTCCAGGACCACATCGCTTTTTTTAGCCAGTTGCCTAAACAAATCCACTCCCTCCGGGGTATTCAGCTCCAAGGTCAACCCCAGCTTGTTCCTTCCCAGTTCGTTATTCACCGAACTGCGGTTCCACGGCCTTTCCCCAGGTTCGTTATCCGGAAAAATACCCAGGATTTTGGCCACCTCAGGGGTGTAGTTGATTTTGGGCATGGTGATCCGGCCCAGGATGGAGATGACCTCAGCCCCTAAATCGGCCAGAATTCTTGAGGCTAAGGGGCCTGACCAGACCCGGGTCAGATCCAGCAGGCGAATTCCTTCAAGTGGTAAGGTCATGTTTTTACCTTTTTGTGTAAAAGGGTTTTGATTAACAGGCAAATTGAACCATGAAAAAGGGGGATTTCGCCTCATGCCTCATGCCTCACGCCTCACGCCTCACGCCTCACGTATTTTTGCATTAGACGATACCATCCGATTTCAATTCATCAATCTCTTTTTCGGTCAGTCCCAGCCGGGTCCCTAATATCTCCTGATTGTGTTCCCCTAATAATGGGGCCCGCTGCGGCTGGGCAGGTGTTTTCGACATCTTGAAGGGAGATGAAGCGTAGGACCGGGGGCCTGTCTCGGGATGATCCATAGTTTGCCAAAAAGCCCTGGCCCTGTACTGGGGATCGTCCAGAATATCGGCCACGTTGTTGACATAGGCCGCCGGTACGCGCCACTCCTGGCACATTTCCACAATCTCTTTGCTGTTCCGTTTCAGGAACCAGGGTCTGACCTCGGCGTCGAAGGCCTCGGCATTGGCCAACCGATGAAAGCCGGTTTGAAACCTGGGATCCTCCAGCAAGTGAGACATTTCCATCATTAAAAGCAGATTCTCCCCCTGCTCGTCCGAGGAGGGGGCGATGGAAACCAATCCATCCTGGCAGGGGTAGATGGTGATAGGATGGGAGTACATATAACGGTTGCCGACCCGATTTTGAATCTTCCTGGAATAGACATAGCGGTTGACATTAAACTGGTGAATGGTCGACATACATTCATGAATGGCCACATCGATATGCTGGCCTTTTCCGGTTCGCTGGCGCATCAACAAAGCGGCCATCACTGCCACGTAAGCATTAAGTCCGCCCTGATAAGCCGGCTGTTCTCCGCCGCCGGTCAGCGGTTCACGTTTCGGGTCCCCGTTGATAAAGGTATAGCCGGCCAGGGCATTGTTCACCAAACGGCCACCCTTATAATCGCGATAAGGCCCGGTCTGGCCGAAAGCCGTAATAGAGGCCATCACCAGTTTGGCATTGATCTTCTCCAGGGTTTTATAGCCCAAACCCCATCCCTCCATTTGGCCCGGCCTGAAGTTTTCCACCAGTACATCCGACCCGGCAATTAATTTCTTGAGGAGATCCGCCCCGGGTGGTGAACCGAGGTCCAGGGTGATACTCTTCTTATTGGTATTCAGATATAAAAAAAGGGCGCTTCTTTCCGGGTGGGGCGAATCGTTCGGAAAGGGACCGGCTTTTCTGGATGGGTCCCCGCTGTCCGGCCGTTCAATTTTGATGACCTCAGCGCCGAAACTCCCCAGCAGTTTGGCACAATAAGGTCCTGAGATATCTTCGCTGACATCCAAGACCACCAGACTATCCAAGGCTTTTTTAGGCCCAAGGTCTTCCTGCTCGGTCATTTCCATCTCTCCCAGATTATGTAGAAAAGTTTCCCTTTCGCTTTATGAAAAAAAATATCCGACAGGATTAAGCGGTTCCCAAAAGGGAACCTTTTTTGAGGTCGGGCCGCTCGGCTTTGCCGAGCTTTCGAAGAGGCTCCCCTTGGGGAGCCAATGAGCCGACCGAACGGATTTACAGGGTTTTTGCTCAGGCTCCGGAAGACCCTGAGCAATTTCAATCCGCTTCCCGCGGAAACTGATGATTCTGTCCATCAGGTGATTCGATTTGTGCCTTTCTTCCCCTGCTTGTCTGCTCCTTCAGGCAGACAAGTCGAAAGGGACAAATATAAAAGTAATCCTGTAAATCCTGTCTAATTAATATTTCTAATTTCAAAAAGCTAAACAGATAAAAAAACCATCAGTATAAATGACAGGCCACCCGCTGCCCGGATCCCTTCATTAGCTTCAGGACGGGTTTTTTCTCCAGGCAAACCGGTTTCATCAAAAATGGACAACGAGGATGAAACTTACATCCCGTCGGCGGATTCAGGGGGCTGGGGACTTCCCCTTCCAGGAGCACTTCTTCCCGCAGCTCCTCCACGGCCGGATCCGGTATGGGCACTACCGATAACAGGGCTTTGGTGTAAGGGTGCAGCGGATCCAGATAGAGGTCGTTGCGGTCGGCGATTTCCACAATGTCGCCCAGGTACATGACGGCGATACGATCGCTGATGTGTCTGACCACCGCCAGGTCGTGGGCAATAAAGAGATAGGTCAGGTGGAACTCATCCTGGAGTTCTTCCAGCAGATTGATAATCTGGGCCTGAATCGACACGTCCAGGGCGGAAACCGGCTCATCACAGATAATAAAACTGGGCTTAAGGGCCAGGGCCCGGGCCACTCCGATGCGTTGCCTTTGCCCGCCGCTGAATTCGTGGGGATACCTGGAGGCCATGCCGGTATCCAGGCCTACAATTTTGAACAGCTCCTCAATACGCTGATATAAATCCGACTTGTCCTTGACCCGGTTGTGAACCAACAGCGGCTCCCCGACAAAATCGCCCACAGTCATCCGCGGATTCAAGGAACTGAAGGGGTCCTGGAAAATGATCTGCATTTTGCTGCGGATAGGCCTTAATTCCCGATCATTCAAGCGGGTGATATCGGTTCCTTCGAATAAGACCGAGCCGGAGGTAGGTCTGATCAACTGCAGAACCGCCAGACCGGTAGTGGACTTGCCGCACCCGCTCTCACCGACCAGGCCCAGCGTTTCTCCCTTATTAACGTACAGATTAATCCCGTCTACGGCCTTAATATCGCCGACTTTGCGTTTGCCCAAAATCCCCTTGAATACCGGAAAGTAGACGGTCAGGTCGGATATCTCGACCAGGGGCTTATTGGTTTGCTCTGACATCGATCCAACAGGCGAATTCATGGTCATCGGCAGCCGGCCGGAGAACGGGCCTCTCTTCCAGGCATTTTTCTTTTACATATTGGCAGCGCGAAGCAAAAGAGCATCCAGGCGGTAAATTGATCAGATTGGGGGGTTCCCCGGTTATGGGAAGCAGTTTCTTTTTTACGTTTTGGTCAAGGCGGGGAACGGAGGCCAGGAGTCCAACGGTGTAGGGATGTTTGGGATCGGCATACAGCCTTTTGGCCGAGGCCTTCTCGATGATTCGACCGGCGTACATGACGTTGACCCGGTCGGCATATTTGGCCACGATACCCAGATTGTGGGTAATGATGATCAAGGCTGTTCCGAATTCACGGGTCAATCCCTTCATCAGCCTCAAAAGCTGGGCTTGAATGGTGACGTCCAGGGCCGTGGTCGGTTCGTCAGCGATAATGATTTTGGGGTTGCAGCTGAGCCCCATGGCAATCATTACCCGCTGCCTCATGCCTCCACTGAATTGATGGGGAAAAGCCGTCATCCGCACTTCCGCCCCCGGGATTTTTACCCGTTTCAACAGCTCTATGCCGTTTTTTCTGGCGGTATCTTTGGATTGGCCCTTGTGTATCATCAGGGGCTCGATGATTTGGCGGCCGATGGTCAGGACCGGATTCAGGGAAGTCATGGGCTCTTGAAAGATCATGGCGATTTCATTCCCCCGTATCTTCCGCACTTCCTCCGGGGTCATTTTCAAAAGGTCCCGGCCGTTAAAATTCACCTCTCCGTTGACGACTTTCCCCGGCGGGCTGGGAATCAATCCCATAATGGAAAGGGCGCTGACGCTTTTTCCGCACCCGCTTTCACCCACCAGTCCCAGGGTTTCTCCCTCTCGAAGATCGTAGGAAATACCGTCGACGGCGTTTATCGTTCCATATTCCGTGTTGAATACTGTTTGCAGATTCTTGACCTGTAAGAGCGGATCCATGGATTAATACGAAAAATACCCTCAGTTTTTTAGTCCCGCGAAAACATCTTTTTTATGTTTCTTGATCGCTCCGATCGGAGCAAGATGGTCTGATATGAAATTGTCTTTTAAGGATAGTATAAAATAAGGCAGATAGAGAATCAAGATGTAAAAACCTCCGGAGCATCCTTTCCTTCCGGGGAAGAATTTACCTCTTCCATTCTGGCTCCTGACTCCTGGATTCTGTATTCCCAAAGCCTTTCACAAATCCTTAATTCATCAAGTCGGATCTACAAAAAATGAATTAAAATAAAAATAGTTCGTTTATAGACAATTCTGGATAACAGTCGGTCAGGATATTAACAATCTAACGAGCAAACAAGACGATAATATAAATAGTGAGGCTTGCATTATAACGATAAACGTCGATGTGTTTATCCTTCCCAACCATTTGGTATGGGATTTCTCAAGAATGGGTTTCACTAAGATATCAATTTCCAATTCATGCTCATGGGCAGCAATTATTTCAAACTTTTCTTTCTGACGTCTACGATGGTGAATGGCAATAAAAAAGCCAAACAAACTTGTTAAGATTGCGGCACCATACGCTATTACAAGGTACACTGTATTGACCTGCTTGATTTCTAAACCTACAACACCAAGAAAGAAAAGAATGGAATATTGCAAGACTTTCCACGTTTGATCGCGCATATGAAAATGGTCTTGCCATTGAGTTTGGAGGTTTTTTGAGATGGCATCTTTCTTATTTTCATTAATCGTCATTTTGTCCCCCAAAAATGAAAAAATAATTTTAAAACCTTGTCACATTCCTTTCAGACAACGACAAACGGACAAGGACCACGGAAATCCATCCTTTATTCATAAAGTCTAATCTTCCAATTCGATCCTTTTGTCTATATGTTCGCCGATCAACCTGTGTCGCAATCCTTTATTCATCAAGTCTGATCTTCCAACTTATATGAAATCAGAAAGGAAGATTCTGTTAATCCAGTCTCAATCCTTTATTCATCAAGTCTGATCTTCCAACATGGAGTGGGTGGTTATAATCTTACGCAGATAGAAGGTCTCAATCCTTTATTCATCAAGTCTGATCTTCCAACAAAAAATGAGGCCATGCAAGGATACCCTTGAACATTTGTCTCAATCCTTTATTCATCAAGTCTGATCTTCCAACCAAAACAGATTTTGTAGAAATTATCTTAGCTTTAGTGGTCTCAATCCTTTATTCATCAAGTCTGATCTTCCAACGAAAATAAGCGCCCTAACGGAATTGACGGAACCCGCGTCTCAATCCTTTATTCATCAAGTCTGATCTTCCAACAGCACCCCCTTTTTTTGAAACAAATCTGGAAACTTAGCACTCGATTTCCTGTAACCTGCCTCCATCGCCTTACTTCCACCTCCTTTGCAGCCCTTTTTTTGAAAAACCTTCCTCTTAAAAAAAAACTCCTGCCTGTTTTAACTTTCATCCGCTTTCACGGACACGATCAACGGACACGGACCACGGTATTCATCCTTTATTCATCAAGTCTGATCTTCCAACCCATGTCTACACTATCACCGGGAAAGTCTATTCCAGGTCGCAATCCTTTATTCATCAAGTCGGCCCAGCAAAGCTAGCGAGAAAGATGAAAGTTGAAAGTGAATTTTCTGAATCCTTGCCAGTCTTCTTCCCATTCTGACTCCTGACTCCTGGATTCTGTATTCCTCAAGCCTTCCACAAATCCTTTATTCATCAAGTCTGATCTTCCAACGATGATGATCCCTTCAACAACTGTGCCCGTGCCTTCGACTTGTCGCAATCCTTTATTCATCAAGTCGGCTTGCCGGTTAGCGTGTCCGTTTTCCGGTTTCCGTTATGTCAAAGAACAAAATCCCATTTTAAAGATCCTTTTATTTGCCTTTCACGGACACGGTCCCCGGACCACGGACACGGCTTTCCATCCTTTATTCATCAAGTCTGATCTTCCAACGCAGCGGGCGGTATATTCAATAGGGCCGTGGCCTCAGTGTCTCAATCCTTTATTCATCAAGTCTGATCTTCCAATCAAATGGTAGATTACACCGATATTACCAACCTGACCGAATCGCAATCCTTTATTCATCAAGGGATTCCCGTTATCCCTTTTCGTTTTCGATAATCGTGATTCCAAAGAACAATCCAAAAATTCAAGAAGACATAAACTGCTCCCGATTATCTCCCGTATTTCACGGACAGGCATAACGGACCACGGACACGGCTTTCCATCCTTTATTCATCAAGTCTGGTCTTCCAACTGAAAGTGAGGTCGATCAATGCTCAAGGCGCATATTCGTCTCAATCCTTTATTCATCAAGTCGGCCCAGCAAAGCTGGAGTGAAAGATGGAAAGTTGAAAGTGAAAAATCTAGACCGAGTCGATCATCTTGGTGAGCATGGCACGTAACTCCTGGCACCGGCCTCCCCTTTTCTCAAAGATCTCCTCTCCGATATACCCCAATCGCTTCAGCTTCTCATACCAGTCTATTGTTTCATTGGCGGAACCTCTGGCAATATAAAGATAGTGCTGAAACTCCTTTCCCTTCCTGCGCCCATACCCTTCGGCTATATTGGCTGTTATCGATGAGACGCTCCTTAATATTTGATTGGCTATTATTCGGGCCACTTCCGTTTTTGGAAATGCTTCCACATCCCTGACCACCTCCATAAACAACTCCATCGCCATTTGCCAGACTTTTAGTTCCCTGAAATCTTTCATCTGCCCCCCTTTTTCTTTTCACTTTCACTTTCGACTTTCACTCCGCCACCGGCGGGCCGTCGCAATCCTTTATTCATCAAGTCTGATCTTCCAACTCTGCATCTTATAATATGGGTGTGTTAGGTGCCCCGGTGTCTCAATCCTTTATTCATCAAGTCTGATCTTCCAACATATCGACGATCTTTCAACTGATGTAAAGAGAGATGTCTCAATCCTTTATTCATCAAGTCTGATCTTCCAACTAAATATGTGGCCCCTTCCATAGGTCCCAAAGAGTCTCAATCCTTTATTCATCAAGTCTGATCTTCCAACTCAGAAGGAAACGGCGAAGGCTTCTGGTTGACCTCGTCTCAATCCTTTATTCATCAAGTCTGATCTTCCAACTTAATATTCATGATTACATTGGGGAGAGTACTCGAAGAGAGTCTCAATCCTTTATTCATCAAGTCTGATCTTCCAACAGCACCCCCTTTTTTTGAAACAAATCTGGAAACTTAGCACTCGATTTCCTGTAACCTGCCTTCATCGCCTTACTTCCACCTCCTTTGCAGCCCTTTTTTTGAAAAACCTTCCTCTTAAAAATCTTAGCTATTCCACTGCTTATCCTCATTCCTGTAACCTACACTCATTTTTAGTTTTCAAAAAAATCGGTCAATTAATCACAAAATAAAGTACTTATCGTCTTTGGTGACCACTCCCTGTCCCATTATCTTAACCGCCTTTTCACAATTACCACAAAGTCCATAAATCCTGATGCTGTCTTCTTCTGTTACAATAATCTTCTCTAAGCGTTTAACCAACTTGTCCAAAAGTTCCTGGTCAAGCAAGCACTCAAAAACGCTGTATTGAACCCGCTCGCCAAAATCTTTCAGGGTTTTGGAAATTTTGGTCCTCCTCGGTGTGTCGGGAATATCGTAGGAAACAAGATAAAACACAAGCTCCCTCTTTCAGGCCGATTCAAATATCAAGGAGAAAAGGCTGATATTCTTTTTCTCCTTTTATAAAAGACGCTAACTTTTCAATCTGGATCCGAAAGCATTTACGGAGAGTGGTCTTCTCCTTAGTCTCAGGATGAATAAATTCATGGTTCGTAAAATCTTCATATTCGGCAAAATAGCGCTTCATGGCCTCCCGGGTCAGGTACACCCCTTCCCCCTTCGGATTTTTATAAAAGTCATCTTTCTTTAACACCCGATTGTTAATCAGCTTTAGGGTGAGGCGGTCGGCAAGAGGCGCCCTGAATTCCTCCTGGAGGTCCGAAGCCAAAGAAGCCCGACCATACTCTATTTTATGAAAATATCCCAGGTAGGGATCGAACCCCATTCCATCCAGCAAAGAGGATATCTCATTAAAGATCATCGTATAGCCGAGCGAGAGCAGACCGTTGACCGGATCGGGGGCCGGATATTTTTTCCTTCCGTTAAACCCGAATTCCCCAAGGATCATCTTCCCGAACCCCGAAAAGTAATACCTGGCGGCGATACCCTCCACCCCATTAAGTTCTTCGCTGGTTGCTTTCCCTGGTATTTCAAGAAAGGCCTTCTCTATGGCTGCAATTTCTTCCTTCAGGTTTATCTCCGGATGGTTGTAATAGAAGGACCGAAGCATCTGGAGGGAGTTGGTAATTTTTCCCTGAACGATACTTTTTGAAAAATTGAGCTTAAAAGTTTCATCCTCATATTTTTTGAATTGCTGGACTCGCAGCTCGATGTTCTTTGTAGCCGGGGAGGTAAGCTGGCCGATTAGTCGTCCTGTTCGGGTCAAGATGGCCATCTCGATCCCGTTCTCAAAAAGCTCATGGACCGCCTGGGTGGTAAACTGGACATTACCGAAAATCAAGACCGCCTCAATCTTGTTGCAGGGTACATCCAGGAGGACCTCGTCTTCTTTCTGGACGATGATCCGGTCCCCGGTCTTTTTAAGTACGGAACCCTGTTCGGTTAAATATAAATTGGCCATCTATAAGCCCACCAAAATTGACTCTTGACTCCTGGCTATCTAATTCTGAATTCTAATTCAGGTAAAAACGGCGGCATATACAGAACCCTTCTTTCCCTTTTGGGGCGATCAAACGGCACCATAATCAGGCTTCGGACAAAGGTAACTCCGAGAAACTTAAATCCTTGATCAAAGCTGACCACTTCGAATTCATCCAGTTTTAATAAAAGTTTTTCCAGGACTTCGTTGGTAAATTCAAGGGCAACATTAGCATCTTTAAAGTTTTTAGTAGAGTAGGGAGGGGAGACCCTCCCCCTCATCAAACCGGACGTGCGGATTTCCCGCATCCGGCTTTCCTGTGAACTTCACTAAAAGGTACACGTAGGATGTCAGCTTATGGAGACTCTACAAATAAATCAATCCCAGGTATCTAAGATGTTTGTAAAAGCTCTGTCCCTCCGGTGGCCGGAAGGGTCGCTGGCTGCGCCTTTTCAAGTGCTTAATCAGTCGATCTCGGACAAACCAGTTCATCCTTCGCATTTCC
>JACQYK010000183.1 GCA_016208255.1 Deltaproteobacteria bacterium
GGGCAATGGCCGTCGGGGTCCAGGCCACCCCTTTTTCAGCCATCACTGCAGGGTCTCCCGGCTGATAAAAAAACCATGTTCAATAGAGGACACTCCAGAGTCAACCGCCTGTCTGATGACCCGGTCCGAATTGGCATGGCAGCGCAGCGGAAGACCCTGAAGGGCGGCCTCTTCCTCAATCACCTTCCATTCCTCTCCGGAAAAACCACCCCCGGTTACCGGATTATCTTCCCGTAGAGAAACGATTCCCGAATTGATGATCTTGATAAAATCGGCCCCGAAGACGGCCAGGTTCTTAACGGCTGATCTAATTTCCTCTTTCCCTGAAATCCCTTTTCCAAGAAATCCGCCATACCCTCCTTTTTTATGCAGGGCCCAACCGGCCGAGAGAACCTGGATCGGAAATAAGCTTTTCCGGTCCGAGACTTTTTTAAACTTCAACCCCAGACCGTTTTTTTGCCCCATGTCCACTATTGAAATTATTCCCTGGTAAAGAAATCGGCCGGAAAGATCTTGGCAGTCGTCCAGAGTCGCCTGGCGACCATCGACCATAAAGTGTATATGCGAATCTCGAAAAGGGGGGATTTTAATCATAAAAAGTATTATAAGGATTCATGGGGACCGGGGATTTAAAGTTCAAGGTTCAAAGTTCAAAGTTCAAAGTTTAAAAAAACCAAAACTATAAATACCCAGGGAAATACCAATAATCTTACCGATGGCTTTTCGCCTAACGCCTTACGCCTAACGTATTTTCGCTCAAATCAGGCTATCAGTTTCCCTTTATAATGGGCATAAAATTCCCGGATAAAGCGCTTGATGTCTTTCCGGCCCCTTAAAGAAACTCCCAAGGCTTCCAGGGATCGTATCACTTCTTGATACGGCTTCCCTTCTAAAAACAAACCGGACAAGAGGACCAGGCTGATCCCCAGGATTTCATCATCGGTATTGATGATCATCGGTTCCTGGCCATGGCGGACCAGGTATTGGAAAAATCGGACCACCCATTCATCTTCAATGTGACAACTCTCCAAATCACAGGTTTCCACGGGAATATGCTGATAACTCAATCCGGCTGAACGAACCCGGCCTGCCAGTCTCTTATCTTTAAGAGCCATGGGCATAATATCCAAAACTTTTAGATAACCCTGCTGCCTGAGGTTGGTCAAATCTTCCGGCTTTGGTTTTCCGACCAGGACGGCGTCTTTTTCAACCTTAACTTGCTTTAATAGATACATGGTCTAACCTCCTGCGCTATTGTATTGACAATAGTATTGTTCTTTATTAATATAAAATCAAAAAGAATACAATCCCTTAAACAATCGGTCCTTGTGGCTTGCTTCCCGTTGCCGAATCCACCCCAAAACAAATACCTCTGACCGAGGATCAAACAAGTACGAAGGAGAAAATGGCTATGCTTAAACGACCCATCCTGACCTTGGTGTTGGTCCTATTGTTTCTTTTTGTTGTCGGTTCCAGCCTCCTGGGATTCTACACGGAATGGCTCTGGTTTAAATCCCTGGGATACACCTCGGTCTTCCTGCGTCTTTTGAATTACAAATTGCTCTTAGGGGGAATTTTCGGCATCCTTTCCGCCCTCCTGTTTTATTTGCATGGCCGATTGGTTTTCCATCTGGCCCACACCCCCTACCCTTTCAATACCGAGGCCGTCCCCATTAATATACCGGCCTGGCTGGAAGGACGTCTGATCTCCTTTTTATTGCCGGTGGCTATTCTGGTTGGAATTTTTTTGGGTTTGGGGGCCGCCGGTCAATGGGAATCTTACCAGTTGTTTCTGAAGTCCCTGCCTATCGGACAATCCGATCCTGTTTTCAAGCAGGATATTTCCTTTTATCTATTTCGTCTGCCCTTTCTGCACTATTTGAGCAGTTGGTTCGGAGGTCTGTGGTTTGTATCGCTTTTGTCGGCCTTGTTTATTGTGGTCTTCAGGTTTCAATTTCAGCTTAGCCCCCGGGGGGTAATCCTGAAGCCCTGGGTCAAAAGCTATCTTTTCGCCATTTTCGGGATCTTGTTTCTCTTTTTGACCTATTACTTCTATCTCAGCCGATTCGATCTCCTGTTTACCGGCCGGGGGGTAGTTTTTGGTCCCGGGTTTGTGGATCAAAACTATCTCCTGCCGGTTCTGGGTATCCTGATCTTTATTTCCCTTTTAACCGGTCTGCTGTTTATCTTCCAGGCCTTCAAACCCGGGGGACGATGGATTTACGGGGTTCTGGCTTTTTTTATCGGAGCCTATATCATCGGTATCTATCTTCTGCCCGGATTTGTTCAGCGTTTTATTGTCACCCCCAATGAAATCCAAAAGGAATCAGCCTACCTTTCCCGCTACATCCAGGGGACGCTTCAAGGATACGGTCTCCATCAGGTGGAAGAACGGCAATTGTCCGCTGAAACGACTCTAACACCGGCCCTGCTGGAGGCCAACAGCCTGACCGTTAAAAACATTCGCCTCTGGGATCACCGTCCCCTGTTGGAAACCTTCAGCCAGATCCAGGAGATCCGAACCTATTATAAATTTCTATCCGTGGACAATGACCGTTATTATATCAACAAGGAATACCGTCAGGTCATGCTTTCCCCCCGGGAACTTTCCTATGCCGATCTGCCCAGCAAAAACTGGATCAATGAGCACCTTATTTATACCCATGGTTACGGATTGACCCTCGGGGTGGTCAATCAAGTCACCCAGGAAGGGCTCCCTTCCCTGCTCATCCAGGATATTCCCCCGGCTTCCAAAACCGATCTAAAGATATCCCAGCCGGAAATCTATTTCGGCGAGATTGAAAATGACTATATCATCGTCAACAGCCGTCAAAAAGAATTCAATTATCCCTCCGGAGATCAGAATGTCTTTGCCAGTTATCAGGGGAAAGGGGGCATTCCCATCGGAGGATTCTTCCAAAAAGCCCTCTGGTCCCTGCGCTTCGGCGCTTTTAAAATTTTACTTTCGTCGGATATCACCCCTCAAAGCCGCATCCTTTTTGACCGCACTATTCGAACCCGGGTTCAAAAACTGGTCCCTTTTCTTCAGGTCGATCAGGATCCTTATCTGGCGGTTTCCGGCGGGCGGCTGTATTGGATCCTGGATGCCTATGCCCTGTCCGCCAATTACCCCTATTCCCGGCCGGTCAAAAAAATGGGAAATTATATCCGCAATTCAGTAGTGGCCGTAGTCGATGCCTATGAAGGATCGGTCCAACTGTACATCAAAGATGATAAGGACCCGATCACCAAAACCTACGCCCGGATTTTCCCCGATCTCTTCAAATCTTTGGAAGCTATGGATCCGGATCTGAAAAATCATTTACGCTATCCTCATTTTTTGTTTGATATCCAGGCACGGATCTATGCCACCTATCACATGACCACCCCTCAAACCTTTTATAACCGGGAGGATGTCTGGGAAATTCCCGCCAACCTGCAAACCACCAAGAAAGACATGGAATCTTATTACACCATCATGCGGCTTCCCAGCGAAAAAAAAGAAGAATTTATCCTGATGATCCCTTTTACCCCCCAGAAAAAAGACAACCTGGCGGCCTGGATGTCGGTCAAATGCGATTTTCCGGATTACGGTAAATTTGTGGTCTATCGTTTTCCCAAGCAACGACTGGTCTATGGCCCTAAACAGATTGAATCCCGCATCAACCAGGATCCGGAAATTTCGCGGCAACTCTCCTTGTGGGACCAGCGTGGTTCGAATGTCACCCTGGGAACCCTCCTGGTCATTCCCATCGAAGAATCCCTGATTTACGTCCAGCCCTTGTATATCAAAGCCGAATCCGGCCAGATTCCCGAGCTTAAACGGGTCATAGTGGCCTATGAAAACCAGATTGCCATGGAGGAAACCCTGGAAAGATCTTTGAGCCGGATTTTTGGACAGGAAATTAAAAAGACCCGTGAGGAAAGGGCCACCCTGCCCGTCCCGGCGGATAAGTCCCAACCGGTCCAATCTCTGGGCAATCAGGCCTGGGACTACTATCAAAAGGCCCGCACGGCACTGAAACAGGAAAACTGGGCGGCCTATGGGCAGGCCCTAAAAGATCTGGAACAGGTCTTGATTCAAATGAAGGAAGGAAAGAGGTAAGTTATTTTGGTTTGATATTTTCCCCGAAATAACCCTGATGATTCCGTCTGACATGCAAACCAAGCCCAACCAAAATAGTCTTGCACAAAAAGAATCCTTTAGGTGGTTGGCCGAATTGCCGGCAAAGATGATAACGTCATTTTTGCCCTGATTTTCGGGTCCTTTTCCAAAGGAAGGCCAAAGGGGGATAGCGACCTGGACATGGCGATTTTTTTCAAGACCCCTCTGGAAGGACTTGATCTTTTGTTTTACAGGTCCCGTCTTTCTGAACTGACTGGAAAAGAAGTGGATTTGACCGTTTTAAACCGTGCCTCTGCTTTTTTAAGGCATCAGGTAATGAAATACGGCCATGCTCTGTTGATTAAAGATCGATCCATTTATAGCCGCTTCCGGGAAAAAACCATTTATGATTATGGGGTTTATAAAAAGCATCTCCAGGACTTCAAGAAATTTTCGGAAATCATCCGGGCCTTTTTAAATCCCATCACCTGATTCAAATTTTCCTTACACTGGCCATTCATTTCACCCTCTTTCAATTGGATCCAAGCCAATAGCGAAAAAGGTTTTAGGCCAGTAATCCCAGTTTTTTCATTCGGGTATATAAAGTCGACCTTTTCATCCCTAAGATTTTAGCCGCGCCCTGGGGGCCGCTAATTTTTCCCCGGGTTTCCTGAAGGATGTAATTGATATACCGGCGCTGCAATTCGTCCATGGCCGGCTTGTCCGCGAAGGAGGCGGCCGGAGCGCTTAAAGGGTCTTCCGATTTTCGGGGGGCCATGGGGATGGTCAGATCCAACCTTTCCCCATCAAACATGATCATGGATCGTTCGATGACATTTTTCAACTCCCGGATGTTTCCGGGCCAGGGGTAGGCTTTTAGAGAGGTTTTTTCCTCTACTGACAATTCGGGGACCGGTTTTTTGTATATAGTGGCGTATCGGACCAGAAGGTATTGGGCCAGGAGGATGGAATCGTTCCCCCTTTCCCGCAGTGGCGGGACAATCAAGGGAACGACACTGAGGCGGTAGTACAGGTCCTCCCGAAAGTTTCCTGACTCAACTTCTTTGACCAGGTCGCATGGCGGCCCCGACCGACCGGTTGACGATCTGAAAATAGCGGTCTCCCTTTCCCGGATA
>JACQYK010000057.1 GCA_016208255.1 Deltaproteobacteria bacterium
CCTTTCATGATGCTGAAAAACAATCTGAGCCACCGGCCAAGGGAAATCGATGTCTTTTAGGATGTCATAGCTGGTCTGCGGGTGAATCTTGATTAATTGAAATTCAAGAGAATTTAATTTAGTGGGCTTACTAAGGATCTCGGCCGGAACCGCAATTTTTCCCAGGTCGTGGACATTGGCAGCCATGCGCAGTCCATCCACCTGGTTTTCGGATAGTCCCATCCTCTGGGCGATGGATCGGGCCAAGTCAGCTACCCGCCGCTGATGGCCGGAAGTGTAGGGATCCCTGGCTTCTACAGTTAAAGATATGGCCTGAATGATACCCCCCATGGCCTTCCGGAGATTCTCCAGGGTCTGTTTAAGTTCTTTTCCGGTTTGTTTGCGTTCGGTGATATCGCGAGAGATTCCCCGGAACCCAATAATCTTGCCCTCCCTGTCCTTCAGACAAGATATGGAGTCTTCTGCAAATATAGGCGTTCCATCTTTTCGGATAATGGTGACAGGACACCATTTGACGATTTCCCCCGTTCGATATGCCCGGTTAAAAGTTTGATAAATCCTTTCTAACTGATCTTGGGGGATGTAGGTCCGATAGTTCCTCCCAATCAATTCATCCCTGGAATACTGAAGATGGCGGATTATGGAATCGTTGACAAAGGTGAAATTGCCGACCAGATCCACCTCGTAGTAACCTTCATCAATCTCTTCGATTACCGTTCGATATCTCTCTTCTGACAGCCGGATAGACTCCTCTATCCGTTTGCGTACGTTGATGTCGGTTACCTCGGTATGGACCTCAAATGCTCCCCTGTTTTCCTCCATTCGGATACTTTCCAAACTGGCTTGAAAGGTGGAACCGTCCTGCCGCTTGAGCATAAGTTCGCCAGTTTGCTTTTCTCCTTGTCGGGAAACACTCAAAAAATGACGATCCCAGAGGTCAAGATCGGAGTTGGCGATAAACCACCTGAATTGGCAATTAATCAATTTTTGACGGGCCACACCCAAGAGCGTGGCGCTGGTGAGGCTCGCCTCTTTGATCAGGGCTCCCCGGGTAAGGGTAAAGTACCCCATCAGAGCAACATCATAATAATTTTCGTATTTTTGCCTGGATGCTTCCAGGGCATTCTGGGCCTTTCGGAGTCCCTCATTTTGGATCTCCAATTCAATCTGGTGGACCCGGAATTTGTGGATGATTTCCTCAAGAGTCTTCTCCTCTATCTCTCCAGGAGCGGCGGGGCATTGGGTCAGTTTTACTTGTGCCGCATTTCTCAATTCGCGATCGAGATTTTTCTTTTTGGTTTGGTTATTCCCTGTTCCCATAAGACATTCCTATTTCAGATTTCCGATTTCGGAAACATTCTAAATTTACTCTCTGTAAAGTTATCCTTTCGCTTTTTCACTATAATAACGAAAACATATCGTAACTTTTTGTAAAAAGTGTCGGGTTTCCTGGAAAGGAGGAACTCCCCTATAGATTAAGACCCGACTTACCCCTGCATTATAAGCGGCTAAGGCCAGAGACTGGTCTCCTTCAAAAAAATCCAGGAGGGATCTAAAATGAGAGACTCCGGCGTATATGTTTTCTTTGGGATTAAAAGGATCACAATAACCTGGTGAAGAGGCTGACCTGGGCCGTATCTGCATCAGACCGACCGCTCCCCGGTGAGAAACAGCCAAAGGATCAAAACGGGACTCGACATGGATAATGGCTTTTATAAGCAGAGGATTGATCTCATACTGTAAAGCAGCTGCCTGGATAATGTGATCGAATTTTTTGGCCTTTTGACTTAAATCTTTCCAATCGGTGGGAAGCGCGGGGAAAACCGAAAGTTTATTGGAAGGGTTTTGGGAGATAATTGCATTCTGAACCAGGTGAAAACGCAAGTTCATAACCGCAAACCCTGCAGTCAGAAAGAAAACCAAGCTGAGAAGTAATTTCAGGTAATGCCATAAAGGAATTCTCCTGTGACTCTTGGTTGCCATATCTCAATTTTTCCCTTTGAAAGTCTTATCCAATTTGGATTTGCTTAAGGCTCCGGTTTTTTGTCATTAAAATTGGTTTTGAACGGAACAAAACCTTTTCCTTGTCTCGCTCAACTTTTGTCCTGGTTCTAATCCGAAAGTACTCTTTGTTTCTTTATCCGTAAACAGTGCCAAGGGTAGCTGATCATTGATTCGTTCCTGCATCCCATTAAAAAATAACCCTAATCGCTCGGCATCTTTTTCAAACTCTTCAATCAGATCCTTTTCCCGGAACTTGGATGAGTACCTTTCGCGGCGTCCCGACCTATAGTACTTACAGTCCTCAGGTCGAATCAAAGCTGATGAGACAGATTTAAATTTATAATCCATGTAATCCCTCCTGGTTCGATCGATCATAAGCCTTTTATTCACCTCCGGGCTTCCTTAAGGGAGGACTCCAGCTTGGCTATTCTTTCCTCCATCATACTCAGAGAATCTGCTTGATGGGTTAATTGGGCCTTAGAGCTGAAGGCCGGGTTGTTAACCCACCAGTCCATACCCATTTCCTTGGCTTTATCCACCGAACATATGACCAGCCGGATCTGGATCGTCAGCAACTCGACGTCGACGAGATTAATTCGGATATCGCCGGCGATAACGATGCCTTTGTCCAGGATCCTTTCCAGAAGATCCGCCAGATTCGTACTTTCCAAAGAATGTCGGGCACTCTGTTGGATTGCCATTTTTCTTTCCCCCTTTTTCAACCACCTGCTATAAAAGTTTCCCCAAAGGTCCCAAATCCAGATTCAAATCCTCTTCTTCGAGACCGAACTCCTTGGAGATCCTCCTGATCTCTTCGGATTGACGCATCAGGGTGAAACCGAGACGCTCGATCTCTTCATCCGTAAGGCCGCCACCGTCAATCCTGCGAATCGCCTGTTTCTCCAGAAGTTCATGGAGGAGCTTGATCACGGTCAGAACAAGCTGGGCCAGACCGTTTTTTTTCTTGTCCTCATCAAGTTTCACACGGCGGATCGAGGGCCGATTACCCGGCGTTGCCATGGTTTTTGCAAAATCGTTCAGGTCCGGCGATGCCACCCTTGAACCCGATAGAGAAGAAATCCCAGGACCTATGTTCATGCTCATAGTATCAACCCTTCCTCCCGACGGGCCGTTTCCACAGAGGTCAGGATGACCTGCAGGCCCAGGAAAACAAGATCGATATCTGCTACCGAGATCACGACATCTCCGACAATCACAGCGCCCTTATTGAGGACCCGGTCCAGGACCTCGCAGAGACTAACATGTTCCTTCTCATCCAGGACATAATTAGCCAGATTGCACCTTACTTTCTGTCATTCCCGACTTGAATAAGTCGGTCCCGTACTCGATACGGGTGAGTTCAGTATTTTCATCGAGTTTTGCTCTCTCCAGCTTCCCGCCAGCGCCTGCCCTCGAAGGCCCTGGTCGAAGGCGGGTTGGGCGACTTTTTGCCAATCCATCCTTATCGGAGGGGTGATAAAGAAGCTGCCCGAGCGCATTAAGATTTTCGATTCCCCGGAGATCGCTTTGCCAATAAACGACTGTCTGGGAGATACCTGGAAACGCCAAGGCAAACCGGTCAGCGACGGCTGACTCCCGGCGAAATAGCGACCTGCAGAGCAGATCAGGACCTTCAGGTGTCGCTAGGTTCAAAAATAATCCGAGAACCGGAAGTTCCAAACGCCGGCAGGCGGCGACAAGATCCGTCGTCTCCGCCAAAGACATTTCTGTAAGGATGCTGACCCCGTAGAGGGCCGCCTGGGACGGGTCTCGCAGGATCATCCGGAGACGCTTCAGATCCTTGGAAAGCCTGACCAGGCGCCCGGAGATCGCCGGCAATCGGAAGATTTTCCGGTACTTCAGAAATATGCTGAAAAAAGCCTTCAACCATCCCTCGATGATCTCCGGCAATTCCAATAGCCTGATCAAGTGACCCGTCGGCGCCGCGTCGAGGACCAGAATATCGTAGCCCTCCGGGGTCAGAAAATTCATCACCGCCACCATGGCCATTATTTCATCGATCCCCGGAGGCGACAAGTCCATGATCCGTTCCATGACTTCGCGATCAAAAGTCAGATCGAGGTTCGGCATCAACCGGGAGAGAAATTGGGCCAGTTCATTTCGGTATTGATTTCTCAAGGCCGCAAAATCGGCTTTTGCGTCCATCTCCATGGCCCATAGCCCCGGTGCTGCCTGCTTCGGCCGGGGACCGAGAGGCATGTTCAGACAATCGGCAAGGGAATGGGCCGGGTCGGCAGAAAAAAGGAGAATCCGTTTTCCCGGGTAGGTCTCTGCCAGACGCAGGGCCGTGGCACAGGCCAGGGTGGTCTTGCCGACACCCCCCTTACCGGCAAAAACAAGCATCGCCGTATCCGGCAGCGGCAGAGGAATCGGGCCGGTCACGCGAGGAGTGATCGGGGGCAGGGAAAGCCGGCCTTCCACGGGGGACGGCACTATTTCCCTTAACCCGTTCCAGAAAGAACGAAGCGATTTCTGACCTCTGATTTCCAGGGGATACATGGGAATCCCCCAGAGATGGAGATCCGAAAAAACCGTCTCGCTGAAAATGCGGGCCAGCTCCTGCACCTGACGGGATCGGATATGACGACAGAGCAAACATGTATTTTTCGGATAAAGACGATTGATGACTACATCAGCGACACCGATACCGAGATGTTCCAATTCCCGTATCAGATCCAGGGTCTCTTCGATGCACAAGGCTTCAGCCAGCATGACCGGAACAAACCGGCAGCGCTGATGATCCGTGAGGAGTTTTTCCATCTCTTTGACCGAGGCGGCTAGTCCTTCGATGAAGTGATCGAGGTCGTCCCGCTGATAAGTCCCTCGGAAGAGCATCTTCATGTAACGGTGTTTGGCTAAGAGGGCATCAAGGGCCTCCAACCAGGTCTGGATCATGGCCGGCATCTCCATCAGGCGCAGGGTGTGCCCCGTTGGCGCCGTATCCATGATGATCCGGTCATAGACCCCTTGCTTGATCCAGCGGCTGATCTCCAGGAAGGCAATGATTTCATCCATCCCCGGAAGGGAAAGTTCCAGAAAACGGTTGATGTCTTCTTCATCCAGGAAGGTCCCCCGGGAGGCGATTTCCATGAGCCGATGTTTGTTTTTCTCCTGAAAGGCCTTAAGTTGGGCTTGGGCGTCCAATTCCAAAACCTTCAGATTGGGAGGTAGTGTGGAACCGGCGAAGCTGTCTTGAAGAGAATGGGCCGGATCGGTGGAGACCAGGAGCAGAGAGCTTTGGGAATGCCGGGAGGCTAAATCAAGCGCCGTTGCTGCTGAGGCCGTTGTTTTTCCCACGCCACCTTTGCCCCCGAACAGCAAGAGTTGCCTGTTTACCTCGGTTAAAAAACTCAGTCTCCCCGATGCGCCGGCCATCAATCTTTAACCCCCGTTGAGAATCATCCATTATTCCAGTTAAAACCAATTTAATTTCGCATTCCGAAATAATCCCTCTAATGGATCCCCACGCCCTCGTCTTCGCTGTCGTCGTCTTCGCTGCTCTCGTCTTCCCCATCGTCCTCTCTCTCTTTGATGGCCTCGAGACGGTCGAGGAGCACTTTTTCCGCGGCATCGAATTCCTCTTCGGTCATCTTCCCCGTTTCCAGCATCATGTAAAGCTCGCTCAACTGCCCGGTGATCCTGTTGGCTTCTCCGGCTTGATCCTCTTGGGCTGCGTTCAGTATCTCGTTAAAGACCCAGTAAAGTCCTTTGAAGGGGGAGAGCAAAATGTCGTCCACGATGAACATATGGTCCTTTCTACGCGGCCGGGCCGAGGCTCACAATTTCAGGTCTACGTCCGCGAAGTGGTGAGGGGCCCAGGGACCGTTGAAATCGAAGGCATAATTGTTGTCGAACCCGCGGGCCGCCTCGAATATGGCCGTCTCGAATTCCTTATCTACCGACTCCCGTCCTACCAGGCATCTTGCATTCAAAGCAACAGCAGGAAAGGATCGACTCGACCCTTTCCGTGTGTTCTTCGCGGTCCTCCTGGAGGACCCGGTCGAACAGTCGCCCGACTTCGATCTTATCTTCCTGAGTTGGGACACGATTGCTCCCTAAGAACTGGTCCCGCGCCGACCTGATCTCCGCATGGGTGTTAACGAAATATTCAAAAATATTCGGCACGTCCCATGTCACCCGCAACCCCATCTCCACCTTGCCCTGCACACGGTGAAGCTGTTCGGCGAATGATTTCCGATTCAGAGACAAGATCCGTTTTATCTCTTTGGCCCCCTCGGCGATAACGCCGAAAGCGATGGGCAGGGGGGTCGAATCCACCATGAGACGTTTCAGAACAGCCTGGTGGGCGGCGATATGGCGGCGTTCCGGGCGGATTTTTCCGTTGCTGAAGTTACTGACCACCGCGCCGACCTGGTTATCGGAGATGAGATAAACCCGTTCCCCGTCGATGCCGATATCGCCGTACTCCCGGTCTTCTTCCACCGGGATGACGGCATAAAGATATTTTCCCTCTTTTCCTCCTGCTTTACTGACCATAGGATTGTCTCCCTTTGAGCTTCCGCTTCCTTCTTTGTTCTTTGTGGCCATCCCACCGCAGTCGGCCTGATGCCTTTGTCGGCGGTTGAATGGAAATCGGGGTTAGAGCTCGACGGCCGCCCTGCCCGTCGGCTTCGAAAAAATTAAAGACTTGATACGGTTCTCTTCCAGCTTGACTTCCAACAAGGCGCTGCAGGCATAGCACCTGACCTGCCCTTCATAATCGCTGTAGGTCTCATCATCAAGTTCAAAACTGAAACCACAGGATAGACAATTAATTTTCATGGATTCCTATCTCCTTTCAGTTCAATATTTGATTTTGAACGGCCTGGCGGTTGCCCGGGGCGCCATCGTAGTCAGGGGCTTTTCATTCTTATGGGCCGCCAGGGTCTGGTGCCGGATTCCCTTCGTCTCCAGGGCAGTCATAATTTCCTGCCTTTCCGCTTCGATGTCCCGGAAGCGCTGATCAATATGTTGCACTCTTTCCAAGGCGCTCTGTTTCTCTTTCCCCCGACGGAACTTTTCCATTTCGAGAATGCTGAGCTTCATATAGGCCTTGTAAGGAATCGTGCCTTCATCCGCTCGTCCAGAAAGCGTCTTGATATCCTGTACCCCTCTCATGATCCTCTTAGTCATTGGACCTCCTCTTTAACTTTCTCCTTGGCAGGTTTTACGGATCCGCAGAACTTGTTGATCACCTCTTCCACCTTCTGCGTCATGACCGGCTGGCCGCCCCGGGTGATCTTGGCGGTGTCCGTGGCCAATACATCCCGGCAAATCATCTCAAAAAACTGATCGTCTATTCGGGCCCTCCGGTTCTGCGACACAAGGATCCGGCCAATAGCGATCCCCGCCCGGATGGTGGGCCGGTTATTATTAACCCCGAACCTCCTCAACTCCCTCACAATATCCACGATCCGCTCGGCATCGATCCGGGGGAGCCCCGATTTCTTCATGACGATTAAAAGTTCCGTATCCCGGTCGTAGTGCTCTAACTGGATGGTAATCAGGCGGTCCATCAGGGCATCCTGGGTTTTGTGGACTCCGGCGTATTCTTCGGGGTTGGAGGTAAAGATCGCCCGGAACTCGGGATGCACGGCCATGTATCCTTCTCCGGAACGGCGCAGTTTCGGCAGATTCAGAATGCCCTCCGATAGAACACTCAACAGGGCGTTGTTCGCTTCCGGACGGGAACGGTTGAATTCATCATAAATTAGGATCTCCCCGTTTTGACAGGCTGTCGTCAACCGGTTGTCCACCCAGAGACTTTTCATTTCTTCCTCCGTCTTCAGGACCGAGTGGATATAATTATCGACCAATTTGTTTTTTCTGTACCCGTCGTCCCGGCCGACAAGATCGGAACTGCCGAATTCATCATCTCCGTGAACCAAGGTGACAGAACGTCCCAGTTTGGACGCCACATGAAAGGCCAGAGTCGTCTTTCCCGTTCCCGCTACACCGGAAAAATGGACGGGGTACCCGGCGACCAGATAGGCTAAAGCCCGCTGGGTAACCTGCTCCACATAGGGAGAAGAAACAAAGGTGCTGCTCGCTTCAGGCTGAACGCTGTCTTCCCCGACCGATATGCGGACGGTGGACGTGCTGACTGCTCTTAAGGTATTTTTACTCATGAACTTCTTTCTCCTTCCTCATTTAATCGATAATCCATCCGGTTCCCCGGCATTTCAAGCAGGGAATGGCCGGAGCCGAGGCATCATCGCCCGTACCCTGGCACATGGGACATGGAACAACAGGCACTGCTGGTTGGGAGACAACACCTTTCCCACCGCAGGTGGTGCAAGTCAGGGTCTTTATGGCACCAGAGCCGTTGCAATGGGAGCAAAGGGCTACGGGACCCTGAACCCGGACCTTACCCCCTCCCCCGCATACGCAACAGGTGGACCGGGCGGACATGATATCGAAGGGATCTCGGCCCCGGCCATGGCAAAAGGCGCAAGTTAGTTCCTCAAATACCACCGGATTCCGGCCCATACGTGCTCTCTTCATAAAAACCTCTTTTCTATTTAGGAAGTGCTGCTGTTATTACCTGCTCTAATTCTCCTTCGTCGTTACCTTGGCAGGCTTCCAGAGCGGCAAGTCCTTTTTTTCCCTTTTCAGTGTTTCTTTGAAGGAAAGGGGTGACTTTTCCTGCTTGATCTCTGAAGCGGCCATCTTCTCCTTCTTTACTGCTTTGCCCAAGGGCGATAAGGGTCTTTTATCCGCCGCTTCCTTCTTTATTAGAACAGGCCGCAACTTGCCGGGACTCTCACTGCGCCAGGCCAGCCTGGCTCCCATCAGGTCGGACGCCGTCTCATTTCGCAGGTCCTTAACCTGTCTTCTCATTTCTGTCAGAAAGACTCCCCGGCCGTCTCTTCCCTCTCGGGCCATATCGTTCCGGTCTCGTGAAAAGGTCCCTATCAGGGAATTGACTTCATCGATCACCGCAGCAACAAAAGCCATTCGCTCCCCACGGCTTTCTTCGGCCATCGCGGCCTGGGTAGACATGAACTCATCCCGCATGACCGCGACAGCCGTGGTCAGATCCCTGGTCCCGCGCCTCAAATCATTCATTAACGCATTCCGCGCATCCCGCAAGGACTCAACCTCTTCGCGTAAGCGCCTCATGTCAACGGTCAAACTACCCATAATGATTCTCCTTCCTTTGCTCTTTTCCTGGAACCCATAGGGCGGGGGCCCCAAAACCCTCGCCCTATGGGTATCCTTCATCCAGTGTTAGGCCGGAGTGGCCGCACTAGCCGTTAACCCTATTGCCTCAGCGTACTTGAGATAGGTCTCAACGGAAGCAATCACTACCCTCGCCTCGATGGAAAGCAGCTCAATGCCTACCAGAGATACCTTCACCCAGGCGTCGATCACAATACCCTTGTCCAGGATGCGGTCGACTACCTCTGCCAAACTC
>JACQYK010000184.1 GCA_016208255.1 Deltaproteobacteria bacterium
GCGGGAAATCCGCACGTCCGGTTTGACGAGGGGGAGGGGTTCGCCCCTCCCTACTCTACCGGTGAATCGTTTGTTGCAAACGGCTAAACTGGTACCTTTAATGTAATCTATTTTATGCTCTTGGTGATAACTTTTCAGCCCACCAGGATCAGACCGGCGACCCAGGACAGGGGCTCCCCGGACGCTTCGGCCTCGCTGGTCTTAATATCTCCCGGCCACCCGCAGACCTTCATCAATTTGGATACATTGATGCCGACAGAAATTTCTTTCAAAGAAATAAGGCAGACATCGCTTGAACCCAAGACCCGGGCCAGGCGGACCAGCTCTTCCAGGTTGGGGTCCGCTTCCTCTTTTTTCAGAAGCCGTTTGTGATCAAAGGCCGGCGGGATTATCGGATTTTTTTTCATAAGGGTCTAAGCCTCGTCCGGGAGTTCCTCCGGAAGAGGAGGCCCCTAACGGGGCAGTTGACTTCGAAAAATTCGCCAAAGCCCATTTTCGTTATTCCGGGCTTGAGTCGTTCGCCTCATCGGCTCCCTTTTGGGAGCCTCTTCAAAAGCTCGACAAAGTCGAGCGGCCCGAACTCTGAGCAAAGACTCCCTTTGGGAGTCGGCCGGAATCCAGGAATTTAATTTTCTCCCGGACCCCGGCTTTCGCCGGGGAGACGGGTCAAGGGGGTTCCTTGGTCTAAAAAAGATCGACAAAACTTTGTCGATCTTCAGGCACTAAGCGACTTAATAGGATTGAGGGAAGGTCACTGAACCAGACGGCTTAGAAGGGAATAAATCGGCTTGGGAACTAAAGACGCGGGACCTCTGACCGCTCTGCTCCCCAAAATCCCCAGAAAAAAAAAGCTTATTTTTCCCAATCGGTTTTTTTTATTTCGGAGTTTTCTTAAGAACAAGACTAAAAAAGTTTCGTAGTTTTTTTGATAGCGGAGATGGGTGCGGGTGAAAAATCGAAAACTATTTTCATCAAATGGTTCGATAAGGCCATCGGCTAAAGCTCGATCATAGATAGGGGTTCCCGGGAAAAAGGCCAGGAAAAAAATATTGATTTTTATTCCCGAAGGCAGTTGCAGCAGGTACCGGTAGGTCTGAATGATATCCTCCCGGGTTTCATAGGGATTGTCGACAATAAAATCAACTAACAGGTCCAGATAACGGGAGGCTTGGTATTGGCTTAATTCGGCGATCACTTTTTGGGTCTTATTAATAGAGACCTTTCGGTCATAAACTTCATCCAGAACCCGCTGACTCCCGGTTTGAATGCCCAACTGAATTCCTACTAATCCGGCATCCAGGAGCACTTCCAATTTTTTCTTATCATAAGTGTTGGCACTGAGGGCCGCCCCAAAAGGAAGCCCGATTTGGGCTTTGTACTTTACCGAAAACTCTTCCAGTTGATTCAAGGGGCGCATAAAAAAATCATCATCCCCAAAGCCAATAAAATTGACAAAATCAAAACGTTTCCTCGCGGCCGCCAGTTCGTCCAAAACACGCTGCACGCTTAGAAAACGCGGGGGGATTTTCCCAAACATGGTCAGGTAGCGGCAATTATTGCAATAACTGCAATGATGGGGACAGCCGCGGGAAGTGGCAAAGAAAAAAATGGGTATATTATAATGATACCCGGTCATACGTTCCTTAATAATATCATTGGTCATGGGCAATAATTCACGGTCCAGCAAAAACTGGTTTTCGAGTCCGTAGTCATAGAAAGGCAGGCTGTCCAGATCCTTAAAAGGGGGCCGGACTGGGTTGATAATCTTTTTTCCGTTTTGCCGGAAGCCCATACTGGGGGTGTCCAGATAATCGATCCCGGCCTCTATTTTGTTGACCAGTTCAACCACGACTTCGTCCCCTTCCGAAAAGCATACCCCATCGGCGTGTTGGAGCGCCATTTCCGGGACCGAGATACAATGCGGCCCCCCCCAGATGACCTTGAGTTCTGGAAAAAATTTCCTGGCATGTTGCGTGACTTGAACCGCCCGCAGGACATAGGAGCTATACACCGCCAGCATCAGCAGATCCGTATCATTGAGAATCGGGTCCAGTAACTTCAGTTCTTCCAATTGATATTCGATCGGCTCAGGCCGGGCTAAAAAAATATTGGTAACCCGATGATGGGCCCGCTTTAAGAGAGCCGAAATCAGGCGAGACCCGTCGGAAGACATTCGACCGGTCACGTTAACGATAGTGATTTTCATCCGGGTTATCTCCTTAACCAGGTACTTAATAATTCATTGATAATTTGTTTGATTTGAATAAATTGCCTTTGATGGGAAGAGTATAGGGAACCCCCCATACCCCGTCAAGCAGAAAAAGAGGGGGGATCCTATGTCAACCTGATAGCATTTTAATAGGGTGGAAGGCAGGGAAGGGAGGGGGTCTTCTGAAGAAAAAAGGAATTTGCGCGGCTGGATTTTACCCGCCTTCCTTTTACCGGGAGGAGCCGAATCTGCGAACCCCACGGGCCCGGGCTTTGGCGGCTTCCACTTCCCGGTTCCTGGGAGTAGCGCTGGTCACCAGCGAGCCTAACAGTCTATGGGAGGCCCGGGCGATTTCATCGACCGCCCGATGGAAGGCCTTTTCGTTGGCAACCGAGGGTGAAGCAAATCCGCTGATTTTCCGGACGAACTGCAGTGCCGCCGCCCGGATCTCCTCCTCGGTTGCAGGCGGCTCGAAGTTATAGAGGGTTCTGATGTTTCTACACATGCCATTCACCTCCCAGCATCGCTATTTTTAGCGATTCGATGGATCGCCGTAAGGGACGGATTACTGATGGTCTCAAGAATCCATTCATCCTTGATATCGGCCCTCTAAATTTATTTTCAGACTAAACCCTCAGGTCTCCTTGAGGCACCACGAATCATGAAAATATTGTGAGACCGGGAGGTTAGGTCGTCATTCCCGCGAAAGAGGGAATCCAGGTTATTCGATAAACCTCAAAGTCCTGGATGCCGGATCGAGTCCGGCATGACGGAGGACAAACAAGCTTTGAGAGTAATCCAGGGTTATTTTCAAACTAAAGGCATTTGAGCCTGACGATTAAATTTTTTCCAGGTCAGGCTGTAAAGCCCATTGGGGTGTTTTTGTATTTTTTTATTCGCCAGCCGCTCCAGCCAGCGGATTTCCGCGGCCTCTGCTTCAGCAAAGCATCGCCTGTTGAAGGCCAGGCGTTCCGGTGCCCTATGGCGGGCGAATTCAATTGCCTTGGTGTAAAATTCATGTTCGAGGGTTTCCCGTTCCGGCTGGTAGAGTTTAATGAAGGTGGAGAAATTGCGCAGAGTAGTCCGGTGAAGGGTTTCGTGCCGCCAGTATAAAGCGGCGGGGTCATAGGTTGATCGCGGCACAGGTCCCAAGTCCGGTAGTTCGTTATCCAGCCAGACCGGCTTAAAGATACCGGTGCAGGGAGCGGCCGTGCCGGTGAAAAAGTGAGTGGGGCAGTCCGGCTGTAAGTGAGAAACCATGGACCCCGTGGTCTGGCTTCTGCGGATAGGGCCAAATCCGGCATGCATGCAGACCGTCGCCCCGGTCAATCCCTGGTCCGGACGCCAAGAGCCATCCCCGGCCCCCCTGTGATCCCTTAAGGCCGCCATCATGGTACCCGCCGTAATTTTGCCTGGTTGAGATGACAGCAACTCAGTGGTCCGTTGGCGACGGCGCCGGCAGTCGCTGAACCTGGTGTAGAGAAAATCGGAATAGCACTGGGCAAAGTCAAAATCATCCGGTCCTTTACACCAGCCTTTCCGGAGAGCGTGATTCACCAGATCAGGGGAGGCCAGATCCCATTCCTTTTTGATGGTCAGACCGTTGGAAATTGCGTAAACGCCTTTGATGCGTTTGGCTGCCCAATGCCGTCCGGCTGTTTCAAGCACCCAGGCCTCCGCTGGATGATCGGATGCCGGAACGCGGAGTAAATGATGGGCCTCATTCGGCTCACGATCCGAGTTCTTGCCAAAGACGGTAACGCCGTCGGCGGTAACTTCAGCTGTGGCCACAACGGTATCACACAAGGGGTTTCTCCTTCAGTTCAGGTGATATCCTAAATCTGATTGGGATCATTGGGCCGGTTTATAGGCGTCAGGACGGGCAATGTCGCCGTAGAACTCCGGCCGCCGATCATTGATAATATCGAACAATTTTCCTTCAACAAATCCGGGAACGAATTTTATACGGGCGAAGGCTATATCCACCTCTGAATAAAGTACTTCTTCTCTGGTGGTACTGCCGCTGATCTTGGTCATTCCTCGGGCATTGACCACTTTGCTTTGTCCCAGGAACTTTCCCTTACGCTCGATACCCACACGGTCGCAGGCTATGATGTGGACAAAATTCTCTATGGCCCGGGTATTGATCATATGTTTGGAAACAATGTCATGTTTTCGCGGCCAGTTGGTGGGTACCACGATGATATCCGCGCCCTGGAGCATAAGGATCCGGGCAGTCTCCGGGAAGGTGATGTCGTGACAGATGAGTATCCCGATATTAGCGATGGGGGTCCGAAAAACCTCAAAGGGTTTATCGCCGGGTTCCACAAATCGGTCGAGGCCATCATTTGGAATATGGGTTTTCCGGTATTTGCCTATTAGACCGTCCGGCCCGACCAAAACGGCCGAGTTGAATAGTTTGCCTTTGTCGATTTCCACAAGTCCGAAGACCACATAAACGTCCAGCTTTCCACAGAGGTCGGTGATTTTATCAGTCGCCGGCCCGGGAATGGTCTCGGCGCAGAGCAGCGCTTCTTCTCGACTCCGGAATAAGTAACCGGTCAGGGCGCACTCGGGAAAGACGATAAGCTGGACTCCCTTGGCGGCAGCCTCTTGAATCCGGAGCAGCATTTTCTCCAGGTTTTTTTCATTCTGCATCAACTTGGGATTCATCTGTACGGCGGCTACTTTGACAATGGTGTTCATAAAATACCTCCGTTAGTGCTTAAAAGGATCTTGCTCAGAGAAACAGGACTTTAAAATAGGGACAACGATAGAGTTTTTGAATGGAATGAACAACGTCCCTATCTTTCACTGGCAACTCACTCCATCGCTGGGCGCCTACCCCGCTGATCAGCGCCAAGAAGACCTCACGTGGAGTGCGAGTGCTGGTCAGGACTTCATTTCTCCCGCGTCGTTATGGGCATCGCCGCATTGGCGACGACGCACTCGGCGCAAACGCCTGCCATCAACAGCCAAACCCGCGCCATAACGACGGGCAACGAGCCGCACCAGAGCACCGAACCATTGTGCGAGAGGCATATGTTGAAACTGCGGTGCGCGGGTTTGGTCTGTTGCATGGCTTAGGCTGCGCATCCGGCTACCAAACTCCTGGCAACAGACGCCAACGAACCCGGGTCTGATACTCACGATAGTCGACAAGACGGTCCCGGAGCGTTCGATCTTCGCGTGATGTTCGCGCCACGAAGAAGATCGCGCCCACGGCCGCGGGCACCAAAGCCCAGATGGAACCCAGTGCGAACGGAAGCGCCAAGTGGGCGAGAAGCGCGCCCGCGTAGCCGGGATGCCGAACCAGAGCGTACGCGCCTGACGATACGACCGAGTGATCACGATCCTCCTGAATTCGCACGAAGGTGGCGAAGAACGGGTTGGAACGGACTGCCCAAAATGCGAAGCCATAGCCGAGCGCAAAGACGAGGAGCGCCGTCACCTGAGCGGATAGGGGAATGGGGATGGCAGGGCCGAAGCGAACCGCATCAAGCCCAGCGGCCACAAACGTACCGGGATAAAGACCCAGATATCCCAAGGTCGCGAGCACCGCGTCGCCGCGATCCACGCCCGGCCCGGGAGCCGCCCGCTCCCGGATGAGCGATGGGTCGACGAAGGCGAAGGTGGCCGCCTTGGAGACGGAATAAACACCCAGAACAGCCCAAGCCATGGGCCATGAGAGCTGTCCGGCGGCACCGAATAGGCACCCTCCTAGGAGGAGGAATAATGCAACGGTTACTGCAACGGCCCGGATCAAAGTCACTCCTCGCCGAACCTAATCGCGGCGCTGACCGGCGGCGGGAGCCGTGCAAGCAAGCGCAGCTTGATTGTGCGGATTCCGCTGTCCGGTCCAGTGCCTTGTTCTGGCGCAAGGCGCCAGAACAAGGCACTGGACGAAGTCAGCGCCGCGATTCTCGGCGACGCAGTCGCCGAGAGTCGCCGAGAATCGCGGCGTTCAGGCGCGCTGTCAAGCGTCGCCTGGAACGCTTGGTTCTGCGTCTCTATTCCGAAGGCCAAACGAGGCCAACGTGACGACGGGTCGGAATTCGACCACATTGACGTTGTCGATCGTATATTCCCCCAGGACGTTGGCGTCATGTATCGCCTTGATCGTGTTGAGGGAACTGCCGATGGGTTCGTCGACTGTGACTGCACAGTGGGGGACCCAAAGGCCTGGGAGATAATGCGGGTGGCATGAGAGCCCCTGGACTGCAAGCTGTTCGTGCAGTGAAGTATGTACCCGAAGCAGTACCCCGGTGACGACGGGAGCCAGGAACACGACATTCTCCCGACCGGGAAATGTCCCAACCGATGAAAAACGGAGTCTGAACGAGGCTATCCGTGCGGCGAAGCCGCGCACAATCTGAATCAGCTTCGGAACATCAACATCCTCGAATACGGCAAGGCTGACATGCGGCGTGGTGCCGATGTCTGCCAAGACAGATCGTGTCGTCGAGAATAGCTGGCGTATGGCCGGCGATTCCTCGTCTCTCAAGAACATTTCGACTGCGTATCCCATTCTTTTCTTCCCGCAGAACAAGTTATTCTAAAGTTTTTCTGTATATCTACATAACCCAGGATGTTCTTCTGGATTGTTGACAATAGCAATTTATGTCTGTCTTGTTAATGAGCCACAACTAATTAATTTCGTTAGATATTATTCGCAACCATTTATATCCTCTCTTCGTATATCATGACATTTTTCAGGATATAAGGAAACGGGAATAATCTTCTCCGGTCGTTATCCCGGATTAAAAGTAAAGATTGAAGAACCAAAATTAGTATAAAAGGATTCTTAAAATAGAAGGAAGTCTTGATACTGGTTAAAAATCGAGAATTATTGGCGAAGGCAGCGGTTGGTCCCCTGGGTGGATCTGTTGGGATATGGATTTGGGCCATAAATCACCTTGTTTAGCAGGATTAACAGAATTATCCAGTTTTTATTCTGACTCATGATGGATTCTGAAAAAGCCAATCCACTTCCAGCAAAGCTCAACGTTTCTACCTGCCGTTCTTGGTGAGCAATTCCCTCTTAAGGCCGGAAAAGGCCGCTTCTTCAATATCCAATCTTTCTTGGATGATGCGCTTGAGCCAGTTGTCTAAACTCACTTCCCGATGCAAACGAGCAAAAAAAGCCGCCCGTGAGGCTAACTCAGAAGGAAGACTTACGGAAGTCGGCTTTGGTTTTCGTACTTTAAAAGGAGATTCCCAAGCGGATTCATCATTGGCCTGGCTAATCACCTTTTGGTCAATTTCTTCCTCGGCCATGACTCTACGTTTCGATTTCATATGTCCCATCCGGGCCAAGAATCTCCTCAAGATCTAATAAAATGAGGTGTTGAAAAAAGCAAAACGCTTTTATTGTAAGTTAACTTGTTAATTTGTCAATACAATTATTTTTCCGAGGTGAAAAACTCAAAGTTCAAAGCTGAAAGCTCGAAGTCTGGAGATGATGTAACGGTCATAAAGCATGAAAACAATTTTTTAAGACATAATCAAAATTGATGTCTAATAAAAATCGTCATACCCGCGCAGGCGGGAATCCAGGATTATGTAACTAATTAAAAAACAAAACACTGGATTCCCGTTTTTACGGGAATGACGGAAATGGACTTTCAGCGACTTTTTGCAGTTTCGTCAAAATTGAAAATGGTATATATTTAAAAAAGGATTCAGGGATTCAAGGGGTCAAGGATTCAAGTGAAAGGCATGGAAGTTAAAACCCCTGAAACTATTCTATATAAGGAGGAACGATATGGAGAAGATTGAACTGGAACCGGGCAGGGTCCCTTACCCCATGCCCTGCTCCCTGGTCGGAGCAAACGTCGCTGGAAAACCCAACTACCTGGCCATCGCCTGGTTTACCATGGCCAATCCCTCCCCGCCTCATGTCCTGGTGGTCATGAATAAGGTCCATTACACCAATAGGGGGGTCAAGGAGAACGGGACCTTCAGCATCAATATCCCCTCGGCCGAACTGGCCGAGCGGATGGACTACTGCGGACTGGTGACCGGTCATAAAACTGACAAATCGGAGGTTTTCGAAACTTTTTACGGCAGACTGCAGACAGCGCCCATGATCAAAGACTGTGCCTGCAATGTCGAGTGCAGGCTGGTCCAGACTGTCGATCTCCTCAAGGAGGAACTGTTTATCGGGGAAATCATGGCCGTCTACAGTGAAGAGCGTTACCTGACCGAAGGGGTCCCCGATTTAAGAAAGATCAATCCGATTCTGCTCCTGCAGTCGGAGAGAAGGTATGCCGCCATCGGAGCGGATATCGGTCCGGCCTGGGAAATGGGGGAAAGGTGGAAAAGGTCTGAAACATGATCCCTGAAATTCAAATACTATCTTAGACAGGATTTACAGGAT
>JACQYK010000185.1 GCA_016208255.1 Deltaproteobacteria bacterium
GCTGTGTGCAACCTCCTAGGATAAAGATTCCGGCGAGGATACCGCCGGCAGCGATCTGTTTGGCTATGTTATAAATCCGCATTTGAAACCTCTTTAGTCTGAAAATAGGGTTCAAGGATTCAAGGATTCCAGGATTCAAGGGTTTTAAATTCCACCCCCTTTCATTTGAATCCTTGGCCCCTCGGCCCCTTGAATCCATTTTCATGATTCGTGGGGCCGCCCCTCAGGGGCATGAGGGTTTAATACGAAAATAGAGTTCGGGCGTCGAAATAACTCTGATTTCATGTCCCGACTTCCAGAGGAAGCCTCCTATTAAGGTCGATGAAATCGACCTGATCGTGGTGTCACGTCCCTGACGGGGCATGGCGGTTTTGTTAGAAAATGGAGTCTAAAGTAAAACGAGATATTCTCATCAGGCTTCCTTCTGTAAAAAATTTCCTTCACCTTTTGATGGTGTCCCAACAGGCTTCCGTGATCTGCTTGATCAGGGTTTCATCAAGGTTGACGAAACCAAGGGTATGATCGCGTATCAAAGAAGTCAATGGACCGAAGGCAAGGGAAAACATCACAATCTTGGGAAAATCTTTGAGAACCTTCTGCTCGGACCCCTGCTCGAAAATATCCATTAGGATATCATAGTTGCCGGGCTTTCTCAGGAGCCTGTCCCTGCGCAAAGAGATGCCGTAGGGAGAGTTAAAGTATTGCTCCAAGAAACGGAAATGAAAAGGGTTCATCATAAAATACTGGAGAATTTCCCTAAATAGGTGGAGAAACCTTTCCCGGAGGGGCCCCTCGGAAGGATAGCCTTCCTGGAGGGCGACCATGATTCTGTCTTCCAGTTCCCGGTGCAGTTCGGTGATGAGGACGTCCTTGCTCTCGAAATAACGGTAGATCGTTCCGGCGGCCACTCCCGCTTTTTCGGAGATAGCTGCCATGGGGGCACCGTGAAAGCCATTTTCGGCAATGAGTTCCAGGGCCGCCTGCAGGATATTTCTGCGCTTATCCAAAATTTTCTTATTCAACCCCTTCATTAATGAATGAATGTTCATTCTTAAGGCATAGCTTTTATAATTAGTTATAAAAATGATGTCAAGCCTTTTTTATATCTGAAAAATTTATAGATAAAAAGTTTATTCTGATATCTTCTTCGGGAGGAGTTCTTATATCCTGGATCATGAGCGCTGATTAGAATAGTTACCATTAACTATCTTTATATATCAAACAGCAATATTGTAATGAGAAATCATTTATGTTAATTTTCATAACCTAGACCGTAAGGACCGAATTTTGTTTATTGTTATGTCCCTACTAAGGGAGGTAGAGGATGACCGATAAGAAAGCGGATCTGGCCGGGCCGGGTATCAGCACTTATGAAGTGGTGGATAAAAGCCTTCCTCACAATTATAAGGCCTTGCTGGGTCCCAAGCAGAGGATGCAGGCCCTGTTCAAGATAAAGAATTTTATTGAAGAGAACCTGTGCCGGGAACTCAACCTTTTTATGGTTCAGGTTCCCCTCATCGTCGCCAAGGACAGCGGGGTCAATGATTACCTTGACCGGGACGGCTCCCGCACGCCCGTTGAGTTTTCCTGCGGGCTCGGTCTTGAAAAAAGAATTGAGACCCAGGTATGTACCTGTTAAGGACCGCTCACCTGGGGGAGGTGAGCGTCACGGTCTGGCCGGAGGTACTTAAATCGATTTGTAAAAGAAAAAATATTCGGATATTGGAATAACAGTATCAATTTAGCTTTCTGAAAAAACCAAGCTAATTTTTTTTACCACAGACAATGCAGACAAAGACAGACTTAGCTATATGATCCGATTGACGACCTGTCAATCAGATCCTTTTTCTGCCTTCCGGGCAAGCAGGTTTTCCTTCGGCGTTGGTCCGCCGGAGGAAAAAGTCAGTGGTCGTCTGCGTAGGTCAGCGGCAAAAAGATTCTAATAAACGACTAAAGTGTAACGAATAAACGAATTTCAGAGAGGAGAAAAGGGCATGGGAAATGACAAAGATCTAAAACCGATTGCCGATATGAAGGGGAAACCGATCATCCAAATCGGTTTCGTGGTTCATGATGCGGTGAAAATGGCCAAACGCTATTCGGAAATTTTTGGTGTCGGTCCCTGGAGCTTCGTTGACGGGAAAGCCAGGGATTTCATTTTGCATGGTAAAACCCTGAGGAATATGGACTGCGGGCTCAGACTGGCCCTGGCCGATCTGGGCCGGATGCAACTGGAACTCATCCAGCCTTTACACGGACCGAGTACCCACATGTCGTTTTTAAAGGAACAGGGGGAGGGGATCCACCATGTCAGTTTCGGGGTGGTGGAAGACCACGATCCCATCGTCTCCTGGCTTACCGCCAAAGGCATAGGCATCGAGATGCAGGGCCTGGTAGGAGAGGTCCCCACCTTCACCTACCTGGCCACCCAACAGGCGCTGGGTACTATATTTGAAGTGGTCAACCCCATCTCCCGGCCGTCGGGTCCCCTCCGCTCCTGGGGGACCTATCAACACCCGGGTGAAAGTGCGATTAATATTAAGGGAAAGGAAATCAAACAACTGGGGATCGTTGTCCAAAATGCCGAAGAAACGGCCAGAAACTACTGGGAACTTTTTGGGGTCGGCCCCTGGATGTTCATCGACTTCAAACCACCCCAGTTGACCGAGGTCACTTTACACGGCATTGACATAAACCCTGAGGTTACTCTTCACACTAAGGCCGCCATCGCCCAGTGGGGGGACCTGCAGATCGAGCTGCTCCAGCCGGTTAAGGGGCCCAGCACCTATCGAGAATTTCTGAAAACCAGAGGGCCGGGGATCCATCATCTGAGTTTCGCCCAGATAGAAGACCACGATGAGGTCATCTCCGGATTTCATCGGATAGGCATTGAGACGGAATCCTCCGGTCTCCTCGGCGGGGCCATTACCTTTACCTATCTGGCCAGCCAAAAGGAACTGGGGACAATCTATGAAGCCTTGAAAATCGATCCCGGCAAAAAAAATACGCTGACCGTCTACGGGACCTATCCACCGGCCGGGTGAAAGAAAGGCCGAATTTTCTGTTTAGAGGGAGGGCAGGGATGGGGAAAGAAAAGATTTCAGAGGATAATAGGAATATCTAAAATAGAAATAGGGTTCCTCTTTGGCACCAAGATATGAGAAGCGGGTAAGTTTCTAAGACTTGCCCGTTTTCATTTGGGGCAGGGTGCAACTGAGTTGCGGATAGGCGTATAAAACCAAGCCGGTTTTATGGCTTCCCGGTCACTTTTCGAAATCAGGTGACCATCTGTAAGTAGTTCAACTAACAAAAACAACCTCACCCTCATGAGCATATTCGGCCATCAGGGTGGTTTTATTTTCATATTCTTCCGGGGTCATGGTGATAATATCCAGGGGCACCATGAATTTTTTAATGGTTCGGATTTCCGCATCCTTCGTCAGGTCGGCGCGTCTGAAAATATTCTTCCTTCTAAAATCCTCGGAAACAATGACGATGTCAATATCGCTTTCTTCGGTTGCCGTTCCTTTAGCCTGAGAACCGAAGACAATGATCTTGGAGACTTTCAACCCCTTTTCTTTTAGACAATTGGTGAGAAAGTGAACTACTTCCTTCGCTATTTTCGAAGCCATTTTAAACCTACTTGCCTGGTAACCAAAATTTAGCTGAAATATCTTTAATCACCAAATTGGCCGGCAAACCAAGCCAAAGTCATATTGTCAGAAACGGCATCATGTGGGATCAGAAGATACTGCCAGGGCTTACCGTCGTAAGTCCGGGCGTAATCCGAGGCATGTCGGCACCAACGAACAGCGGATTCTTTTTTTACCAGTACCTCAGGTAAAGCCATATCACTAGGAGATATATGGAAATCAAGTACGGTGTCCTTCTCGGAAGCCGTGTAGGCGCTTGATTTCAATTCAGTGAAACCCTTACTGATCTTCACCTCATAATCGACCTCGTCCTCCCAGTAGTGGCCTTGCATCTGGGCGTGGATAAACCGGGCGATGTCTCGTTGATGCAAACGCAGGACCTTCCGGGTGTCTTCTTCTGAAAGGTAGCCAAGGAAATGCTTAACGGTTTGGCCGGCCAGGTCGTATAGGAGGTCGGCATGATCGTCATAAGCCACATCGTTAAAATCCACCAGACCGCTGACGATGTAATCCTCAAGCCGTACTTCTTCGATCCCTCCCTTGTCTAATCCCAAAACTTCAAGTTGATTGGTTCGGAGGTGTTGAATCCACAATTCCTCCGAAGGAGCGGGATAACTTATGGCTCCAAGATCTAACTGAAAGGGCTTGAAACCTGACCTAACCTCGTTTTTAGTCGGTGATGAGTTTGTTGTAGATGGTCAGATTCGGGGCCAAAACAAAAAAATTGTTCAGGCCGTGGGCCAGATGCAGATAACTGATAAAGGCCCCCATCAGCCTTGTTTTGCCGACCCCCGTAGCCAGGGCAAAGCAAAGAGAGGGGAAATCACGTTCAAAATCACTGACTGTTGGAAACTCGTTGCCGATGGTCGTAAGCGCCGCCTGCGGATCATAACCCTTCTTTGGAGGAACAATCTCCGTAATCCGATCAAGAATTTCCAAAGAACGGCGCTGCGGCGGTCGCAGGCTAAGACGTCCGGAAATGGCGTTAACGTGGCGGTTCATTGGGTCTTCCTTGTTTTCTTTTTGGACGATCGCGCTGGTATTAAATTCTCTATCTTCCTAATCGACTCCAGGAAATCTATTTCCACCGGACTTGTCTCCGCAAGTTTTTTCAGGCTGAATTGCTCATATTGTCTCTCAGCTATTTCAATAGCTGTTTCCTGGCTGATCTTGCCTGCATGGGTGAGGATGTCCCGTTCACTCAGCCTTAGAAAATCATCGAGTTTGGCAATCCAGTCCTGCATGTACATGAGTCTCCGACTCCGAGCCTGGAGTTCTGCAAATTCCAGGTAGGCTGTTACGATCCGGTTGAGGGCATCTAACTCTTCAGCCTGCAAATAGTTCTTGGCCACACCAACATCGGATTTGCGGGGACGGCTTCCCTCCCAACTTGTTAAGCCCATGTGGGGTAACGATGCATCGGCCCGTTGTGAAATGACCTCGGCCGCAGTTTGACCATGGGCGGCCCAATGCATTTTATTTTGAACGGTGGCAAAGAACTGCTGGGTCATCTCTACGCTGGGATCGTAATCAATGCTGGTGGCATAAATGTCAAGCACCTTACGCCAGAAAACCTTTTCGGAGGAACGGATGTCCCGAATACGTTCAAGCAGCTCTTCAAAGTAATGGTCCCCTCCTGCTTCTTTTAACCGGTCATCGTCCAGTGTAAATCCCTTGACAATGAACTCTCTTAACCTTTGGGTAGCCCAGATACGAAACTGGGTGCCCCGAGGGGATTTTACCCGGTATCCAACGGATATGATAACATCAAGGTTATAATGCAACGTCTCGTAATTCTTACCATCAGCAGCAGTTATCCGGAATTTCCGGATAACTGAATCTTCATGCAGTTCTCCTTCCTCGAAAATGTTTCGGAGGTGCTCACTGATTGTCCTAACGTCTTTCAGAAACAGTTCGGATAGTTGTTTCTGTGAAAGCCAAACCGTATTCCCTTCAAGGCGAACCTCAAGGCGACTCTTCCCATCCTCTGTCTGGTAGAGGATCAATTCAGAGCTATTTAGAGGCTCCTCGGTCGATCTATTCGATTTCCGAGGCAATACGCCGGAAATCTGGTCTGCCGGTTTCTTTTTCACGGCTCCCCCTCTTCTTCAAAAAGCGGCAACTGTCCGGGCTTCAGCGGGGCCTTGGGTAGGTTTTCCACCCGCAAGCTGTAGTCGTCATGCCCCCACTCACAGCGTTTCAAGACGGCATTGGGAATCTTTTTGATCGTCAGATTGGGGAATCGGTCGGATTTTCCGCGGAAAGCCGAGCACAAAACCAGCAAAGACCTACTTTGACCCACTTCATCATTTAAGGCTTGAAGCTGGTCATGACTCAGGTTTTGGGTGGTCACATAGATGAAATCCCGTTCCGTGGAATGGCCGTGCTGCCAATAGATGCTGTCACTCGGGGCATAGATAAATCCCTCCAGCTTACAAAGGGCCTCAGCCAACATGGCGGCATTGTATTGCTTGTTTATAACCCAGTTCCCCCATTTATCCTTTTCCAAAAGTGACGGTGCCAGCCGGATGTTCGATTTCATGTCGAAGGCCAATTAAAAATCGGAGATTGTTGGCGGCATTTTTGTCGATCGGAGAATTCTTATCGTTAAGGCAGCGCTCTAGTTCCCAATATTTATACACACCGTCTTTCGTATGGTCGAATATCCGGCGTTTTAAACCCATCCGATAATACCTGTACTCAATTCCTTTTTCACGGTAATGGGCATGGAGCAGATAAGTCCAGGCAATGATCATGAGGACAATGAATGTCTCGGACTTGAAGTTGACCTGGGGATCATTAAATACTCTAATAGCCGTGAGTGCTGCTTCTCGAGACTTCGCAATCAATTCTTTTCTGAATGATCCTGTAGATCGCAGGTGCTTAGCCATTTACGTTCTTTGTCCAGTATAAGAATTTTAAGGTTAAGACGACCATGCCTTTTTTATAATTTGTCATAAAGCTCCATCCCTTCCGCATTCCAATCGTCTTCAAAGGCAAGCAGTCTGTTCCTCAGATTCCGGGCCTCTTCTTGAGTGATCCCCCTTGCCGGAAGGTCTATGTTTTCCGGCTCTTTGGGATTAATGAAGGTTATAATAACATCGTTCTCGGAAATACCCGGCTTTTCAAAAAGCTCCACCGTTCCATTCTTGTAACGGCCTCTGACCGTCTTGAGCATTTTCATACCCCCTTAATAAAAGGTTAGAAGACCACGCCTCTATCCAATTTTTGATTTATTAGTGCCCTTTTTAACTATTTTAATTTATTATAAAAAAAGACTCATTATTTTATCAAGCCCCCCGGGATTGATAATCTCCACACGTCTTGTCTTATAGTCTCGCCTTCAATTTCAAATTTCGCTTAATCCCTTCGCCTCGGAATAAGGGATGGCTGCCCCTACCGGTTTATCCTGCCAAATCTTTTCCCGGTGGGCGGCTGCATAAATCTGTCGATCTTCAGGGAAGGCTTTGACGATCTTCCGGATGATCTGCAATTCTTCTCTGGTAAGCGGTTCGGCCTGGGTTTCGTCAGTTTTTCTGATTTCCTCCACCAGGTCCCGGTAGTTGTTAAGCTGTGGTCCTAAAGGCAGGGCGGCATACCCGGCCCCGGTCATACTGGCACCCAGGTCGCGGAAGGCCAGCATATCCGCATACCAAAAATACTTGGCCGCATAAAGCATCTTATCCGTTTTCCGGAGAAGCGTTCTGCCCAATTTTTTCTCAAAGGTTGCTAGGACCAGTTTGATCCGGGCTATTGAAAAGGGGCGGTTTCCTGAAAAATCGTTATTCAATCGGTTACCGGTCAGGTGGAGACGAAGGGCATGATCCAATGACTTGCTTTGGATCAGCCCTGTTTCCCAACGCTTGATGCTGGCCACGCCGATCTTTATCCGATCCGCCAGTTCCTGTTGGGTCAAGCCTCTTTTTTTGCGTAGCGATTTAATCTCCTCCCCGGTAAGAAGTCCGGTCCGTTTACGGAAGACCTCGGCCAATTCCTGTTGAATAGCGCCGGTGGAATTAATCGTTCCTCCCTCCAAACCGCATTCCGGGCAGACATAGGCCTCAATCTTGCAGGGAATCTCCATTCCTCGAAAGCTGACGGTTTTATTTATTTTACGGAGTTTCATTTTTTCATGCCCGCGAGGGCAATTCAAAGCCTTCATACATCCTCCTACGGTTGTCTGCTTTTATGCAGAGAAACCAGCCACAACACCCCGGTGCTCAAGGCAAACTTAAAATAGATGGGGCACTTAAAACGCAGGCTGATTACTTCAAAAGCAAACAGTTCCAGATCCTTGATGATTCGTTCGTAAGACCTTTGGGGTGGTCTGGTGCCCACATAATGGTCTGGAGAAATCAAACCCAATAGTTCGGATAATACCGGCTCCAATTCCTCCTTAACGAGGTAGCCCAGTTCCAGGGCATCGGAAGCGGTGGCTTCCTGATTAAGAATACCTATCCGCCCATCAACCACGGCCTCCCGGGCCTCTTTGATTCGTTTGATGATCTCCTTATCCGATGGTCTTTTCATGAGGATAAAGTATCAATTGATACCTTGTCAAGGATTATTTGAATCATAAAAAAGGTGTCCTTTTTCTAATAAGTTAGAGTATGCCGGATTATTTCACGAACCGAGGGTCCTTAGGGTCAAATCTTAAAGGTACACAAAATTCCAGATTCCTTGCTGCCTCAGACGCTGCTGCTTTTTCTTGTTCCATCGTTGGTCTCCAGTAAAATTAAAGTAATTGTTGAACATGGATCGATGTTCCTTGTCGTTACCTAATTGATTACCTATTTCAATGGATATTACCTAATTGCCACTTGCTGGTTTTGCGCCACTGGGCATTCTGTCCCCGTCCCAGGCACTCGACTTGATTTTGTGCCCGTAAGTTCTTCAATACACGCCTGATCATATCCACGCTTACATTCGGGCACGCGTTCTGAAGCTCGGCGATGCGAAAAGTCCCCAATCGGCTTCGTATAGTGGGGGAGGTTTTTTCTCAAAGTGAATAATTTTTAAGACATCTCCTCTCCCTTTGAGCCATCTAAAGGTTTTTTCTTGAATTTCCATATTTCTCCATTCCTCTTTTATCGCCGCTTCCGGCTTTTTCATGGGTACCCCCAATATGTTGTGGATCAGACTTTTTAGCATTCTTTAACTTGGAATAAAATTTATATAACCATACGTTAGCTCTATTTATAATGATTATAGCGGCTGCGAGAATGGGCTACTGACAAGCTCGTCGGAGCAGCCGCTTTCTACTATATATTGGGGGTACCCATGAAAAAGCCGGAAGCCCCCTTTTATCTTTTATCCTCCTCCCCAAAACAAAAACCCCATTTCCATTTTGAGAAAGTGGGGTTTATTGGACTGCTTCATGGACCAGCCTTTCGGTTGACAGAGCTGTCAGCGATTAGCATTCAGCTTTCAGGAGAATATTTTGTAAAAAAGACTTATGCTAGCTGCTGACCGCTAATAGCTATTTGCTCTATTTTAAACCATAACAAACAGTTAAAGTCAATCCTTAAGGGGAAAAATCCTTAATCCCTGGGGAGGGATTGGCCAACTCCCCAAATTTCGGTTAGGCGCTTAGCGACTGTACATCGACAAAGTTTTGTCGATGTGGTTTATATTATTGGAATCAGTCTCCTTCTCCGTCACCCCGGCGAAAGCCGGGGTCCAGAAAAGCTTTCTATTCCTGGATTCCGGTTTTCGCTCGAGGAGGTCTCTTAATAGAGGTCGGTGAAACCGACCGACCGGAATGACTGAAAAGAAAATGCCGTTCGTTTAAATTAACTGCCCCGTTTGGGGCCACCTCTTCCGATGAACTCCCGGACGAGGCGTAGTTGTCCTTACCGGAGCAAAACGAAGAAAAACATTGCCTATCCGTTATGAGTCGTGATAAAATCAGTACCATTGAAATAAAGTCCGTTTTAATAATATCAGGTGGTTACGATTTTAATATTTTCACCCAACAAGATCAAAGATAAGAATGGCGGGCAAGGTTCAGATAACTTCCCGCTTTTTTTATCCTGTTGAGATACTAAACCACCATGCCCACTTCAGGCGGGCACCTGCGAAACATGTAAATGACCGTAGGGGCGGGTTTGAAATCCGCCCCTAAAAGGCCCCAATTGAGGTTAAGGGCGTTGAAAACCCTATTTTCGAACTAAACCCTTATGCCCTTTGAGGGCACCGACGAAGCATGAAAATGGGCTTTTGTTTATGTGGGACAGGCGCCCTCGCCTGTCATTTATAAATCACAGCCGGGGGCGGCTGTGCTACAATTTCAAAACCTAAAAATCTTTTTTCGAAATAAAAAAGGAATCCGCATAAAAAGGGAATCCACCCGCAAAGACGGGTCAGGAGATAAAATGAAAACAGAAAAAGAATTTAAGTATCAGTTTGAAACAGGGATCTACCGCCCTCCCAGCGAGGGGGGGAGCAACTCCCTGCTGGTCCGGTTCACCCGGAACTGCCCCTGGAACCAGTGCACCTTTTGCGGGATGTATAAAGAAGAAAAATTTTCCTTCCGCCCCGCGGAGGAAATAAAAAGCGATATCGACGCCATCAATGATTTTTGCCTCGGTTTGGTGAACATTTCTGTCGAAATCGGCTTTAAAGGCGAAATCAACCGGGCTGTTATCATGGAGATGATCCATCGGGAGCCCTTCTTGAATACCCATTCAGGATTCATCATGGTCTTGAACTGGCTCCTGTCCGGGGGTAAAACCGCCTTTTTGCAGGACGGTAACAGTCCGGGCATGCCAACCGAAACTCTGGTCGAGGTCTTGAAATATCTCCGGGAAACCTTCCCCTCCCTGGAAAGGGTCACCTCCTATGCCAGGTCCAAAACCCTGGCCCGGAAAAGCCTGGAAGAGTTGAAGGCTATTCATAAGGCCGGTTTGGATCGGCTTCACGTAGGTCTGGAAACCGGTGATGACGCCCTTTTGAAAAGGGTTAAGAAGGGAGTCAGCGGTGCGGAACACATCGAGGGCGGGAAAAAGGCCATGGAAGTCGGCTTCCAGCTTTCCGAGTACTGGATGCCGGGACTTGGTGGAAAAGAGGGATGGGAAGCTCACGCCCGGAATACGGCTAAAGTGCTCAATGCCATCAATCCCCATTACATACGATCCCGTCCCTTTGTCCCTTCTCCGGGAACCCCGATCTTCGAGGAATTTTCCGGTGGGGGCAATTGTATTTTAACCGGTGAAGAACAACTGCAGGAACTCAAGCTGATGATCGAAACCCTGGAAGTCACCTCCAAGGTCTGTTTTGACCATGCGGGCAATTACTGGCAGAATCGAAAAGGGCATCTGTTGTTGACCCAGGATTATGAGGGTTATCGGTTCCCGGATGAAAAGCCCCGGGTTCTGGCCCTGATCGAGGAAGGCATCGAGGCCCAGAGAATCAATCCCCGGAAAATCAATTACGATTTTTTGCGCTAATCCCTCCTGCTCGTTCAGGTCCGGTGCCTTGAAGAATGAAAATATTTTGTAACACATCAGCTTTTTGAAACAATAATTATCGGACAGGATCAAGCGGTTCCCAAAAGGGAACCTTTTTTGAGGTCGGCCAGAGCCGACCGAACGGATTTACATGTTATTTTGCTCAGGCTCCTGAAGACCCTGAGCAACCTCAATCCGCTTCCAGCGGAAAATAAAATTCTCCCCCTCAGGGTGATTCGGTTTGTGCCTTTCTTCCCCTTGCTTGTCTGCTTGCACGCAGACAAGTCGAAAGGCACAAAAATAAAAATAATCCTGTAAATCCTGTCTAAAATAGTATTTGTGTTTCGAAAAGCTAAACACCTACTAATATTTTTTTCAAAGTAATAACCTAGATAAGGAGGATTGGCTCGAAATGGAAATGAGGATATCTTCGGAACCATTGCATTATCAATACTGGCCTAAGGGGCTCCCGCACCTGGTTCATGTGCCGAAGACCACGCTGGTTCACAACCTTGAAGTTTCAGCCGCCCGCTACCCGGAGAAAACGGCCATTTCCTATTATGGATCCCGCTTTTCCTATGCCCGTCTCAAGTCAGAAGTGGAGGCCCTGGCCGGGTATCTTCAGCGGCAATGCGGGGTGAAGAAAGGGGATCGCGTTCTTCTCTATATGCAAAACAGCCCCCAGTTCATCATCGCCTACTACGCCATACTTCGAGCCGACGCGGTCCTGGTTCCGGCCAATCCCATGAATTTAACCGAGGAAATGAAGCACTATGTTGATGATTCCGGGGCTTTGGTGGCGATTTGCGCCCTCGACCTTTTTCAACGCATCGAACCCTTGATGGGCCGGGGGGGGCTGGAACAGGTCATTACGGCCGATTATGCAGATTATGTCACCGAACCCACCGATATTCCTATGCCGGATTTTATCCAGACCGCCGTTTCTCAACCGACGACCGGCAACGGGGTCAGGACCTGGAAGGAGGTTCTGGCCGAGGACTGCGAACCGGGACCGCACCTTTCGGGTTCCGACGATCTGGCGGCCATCTGCTATACCTCCGGAACCACCGGGAAGCCGAAGGGCTGTATGCATACCCAAAGCACCCTCATGGCTACCACGGCCCTTCCCGGTGTCTGGCAAAACACCTCCTGCGAGGAAGTCCTCCTCGGCGTCGTGCCTTTTTTCCATGTCACCGGGATGCAGATCCTGATGAACATGCCGATTTACCTTGGGGCAGAGATTGTCATCATGACCCGCTGGGACCGTGAACTGGCCCTGCAACTGATTGAGAGACATCAGGTGACCAACTGGACCAATATCCCCACCATGGTCATTGACCTCTTTGCCAGCCCCAATTTCAAGAGGGACAGCCTGAAAAGCCTGCAATACATCGGGGGGGGCGGGGCGGCCATGCCCGAAGCCATAGCCGCCAGACTCTTTGAGCTGACCGGCTTGTCCTATGTTGAAGGTTACGGTCTCACGGAAACCGCGGCTCCGACCCACAGCAACCATGCCTCCCGTCCCAAACGACAGTGTCTGGGCATCCCTTTTTTAAATACCGAGTCCCTGGTAGTGAATCCCAAGACCCTGGAACCCCTTGGTCCCAACCAAACCGGGGAGATCGTCTCCCGCGGTCCCCAGGTATTTAAAGGGTACTGGAATAATCCCCAGGCCGCCCGGGAGTGTTTTGTCGTGATTGGAGGTAAAACCTTTTTTCTCACCGGGGATCTGGGC
>JACQYK010000191.1 GCA_016208255.1 Deltaproteobacteria bacterium
GAGATGGTGATGCCGGGGGATAATGTCTCGGTGGAGATCTCGTTGATCACGCCGATCGCCATGGAGAAGGAGCTTCGCTTTGCCATCCGCGAAGGGGGCCGGACCGTGGGTGCCGGTGTCATCTCGGAGATTATTGAATAAATAAACGACAGGTTCAGGGTTCAAGGTTCAAGGAAAAACCTTAAACCTTAAACCTTAAACCCTATACCGGAAAAAATATAAGGATCGATCATGCGGGATATCGTTATATTGTCATGCACTGGATGTAAAAGAAAAAACTACACCACTACCAAAAACAAGAAGAAAACCCCGGATAAGCTGGAGTTCAAAAAATACTGTCCTTCTTGCCAGAGCCATACTGCGCACAAGGAAACCAAATAGTTCTCATCCGAAAAAGATATTTTCGGATGAGAACTATCAGCGATTAGCAATCAGCTTTCTGAAATAGCGAAGAAAAACTTTTTTTGCTGACTGCTTTGTGCTTAACGCTGCTAAGCTTTATTTTTACAGGCCAGTAGCTCTAACGGTTAGAGCACCGGACTCCAAATCCGGGTGTTGGGGGTTCGAATCCCTCCTGGCCTGCCAATAATTTCTGGAATCTACAATCAAAGAGGGCCTGGTAGAGTTATGAAGAAGGTCAAGCCTAAAAAGAAACAGGGAATGATCGAAACCCCCGAACCCAGACCCGTGGTTAACGGGCCGGGCCAAGAAGGTGAGGTTTCGATTGTGACCAAAACCAAAGATAAAGATAAAGATAAATTAAATCTAAAAAAACCGGGTCTTAAAGAAGGAACGGGAGAAGGAGTGGCCGCCCGATGGATAGGAAAAATCCAATGGATTGGACTGGTCAAAGATTTCTTGCGTGAGGTCCGGATTGAACTTAAAAAGGTAACCTGGCCATCCAGAAAAGAAACGATTGCGGCAACCGCTATGGTGATTCTTCTATCCGTTCTGGTCGCTTTTTTTCTGGGATTGTTGGATGTGGGGCTGGCCAAAGCAGTGGGGATCATATTAAAAAGGTAATAGGATGAAAAGGCGGGCCTGTGGAACATAAGTGGTATATTGTACATACTTATTCCGGTTTTGAACACAAGGTCAAGATGGCCTTGGAAGAACATATTAAATCCCTGGGGAAGGAAGATTTCTTTTCCCAAATTCTCGTTCCCACTGAAAAAGTGGTGGAATTGGTAAAGGGAGAACGCAAAACTTCATCCCGGAAATTTTATCCGGGCTATATCCTGGTTCGCATGGAACTTAATGATGAGACCTGGCATCTGGTGAAAGATACACCAAAAGTAACTGGATTTATTGGAGAAAAAAATAAACCGGTTCCGATCCCTGATAATGAGGCTCAGAAGGTCATCGAACAAATGGCCGAAGGGGCCGTTAAACCGAAACCTAAATTCTTTTTTGAAGAAGGTGACGAAGTACGGGTGATCGATGGTCCTTTTTCCAATTTCAACGGAGTCGTTGAAGAAGTTAAACCGGATAAGGGAAAGATCAAGGTGTTGATCAGTATCTTCGGCCGGGCTACCCCTGTTGAGCTCGATTTTGTTCAGGTGGCGAAATTATAGAAATTATCTGATCCCGTGCCTCGGGGTTCGAGATTAATAAAAGCTTGGTTGCTTTAATTCGAAAATATTAGTTAGTTGGCGATAGGCAAGAGGCTATAGGCTATGGGAAAAGCAAAAACGAAAACCCTGGCGCCTATTGCCTATCGCCCATTGCCTCTTGCCTCGGTGAAGGTGTTTGTATCCTTGGCACCCCCTCATTGGAGCAGGAGAGATTTGTTAGAATTTCCCGTGAAGGAGAATAGAAATAATGGCTAAAAAAATCGTCGGCTATATTAAACTTCAGGTTCCTGCGGCTCAAGCCAACCCCTCTCCGCCGATAGGCCCGGCCCTGGGGCAGCACGGGGTTAATATCATGGAGTTTTGTAAGGCTTTTAATGCCCGAACCCAAGGGCAGGAAGGCATGATTATTCCAGTAGTGATCACTGTTTTTTCCGATCGGTCTTTTACTTTTATCACCAAAACTCCACCGGCATCGATATTGTTAAAAAAGGCCGCTCAGATAGCCAAGGGTTCCAAAATCCCAAATCGGGAAAAGGTCGGCAAAGTCAGCCCGACCCAGATCGAAGAAATCGCCAAGCTTAAAATGCCTGACTTAAACGCCAACACCCTGGACGCCGCCAAGAAGATCATTGAAGGGACAGCGCTGAGCATGGGGATTGAAATTGGTTAAGATTCTTGAGAGAGGTAGGTAAGTCAATTATGTCAGAAAGAGGGAAAAAATACAAAAAAGCCGTTGACCAGGTGGATCGAACCAAACGTTACCCCTTGGAAGAAGCGATTCAGCTGGCCTTATCCACTTCTTTTACCCGCTTTGACGAAACCGTAGACCTGGCGGTTCGACTGGGGGTCGATCCCCGACATGCCGATCAAATGGTCCGGGGGGCCGTCGTCTTGCCTAACGGGACGGGAAAGACCACCCGGGTCCTGGTTTTTGCCAAGGGAGAAAAAGAGAGGGAGGCCCTGGAGGCCGGGGCTGATTTCGTCGGGGCCGAAGAGATGGTTGAAAAAATAAAGGCCGGCTGGACGGACTTTGACAAGGCCGTGGCCACCCCGGATTTGATGGGCACGGTGGGAAAGATCGGGAAGATCTTAGGTCCCAGAGGGTTGATGCCCAATGCCAAGACGGGGACCGTGACCTTTGATGTAGCCAAGGCCGTCAAAGAGATCAAGGCCGGGAAGATTGAATTTCGGGCCGAGAAAAACGGGATTGTTCATGCCCCGGTCGGACGGGTTTCCTTCGGCGCGGAAAAACTGATTCCCAATATTATGTCCCTGTTTGATACCCTGGTCCGGCTCAAACCTTCCAGCAGCAAAGGGACCTATTTAAAGAATGTAACTATTTCGACCACTATGGGACCCGGCATCAAAATAGATCCCTCGTTTGTTAAGGAAATTTCAAAATAAAATAGGGGCCAAGGTTTCAAGGGAACTACAGCGTCATCAATGGAACCAGCCGTTCCACCCTTGGAACCTTGAACCCTCGAATCCTCGAACCCTTTGTTTTTTGGTTTTAGGGTCAAAGACCGCAGGTGCCTTGCCAAAGGCCTAATTGAATCCTTTCTGCCTGCCGAGACTCTGGGGAAAATGACTCAGCCGTCGCCGTCACGGACTTTAAAACCTTAATAAAATCCTAAAAAGAAAGGAGGGACCAATCGTTGAAACGGGCAGAGAAGGAAAAGATCGTGACCGACCTCCATCAACGTTTAACCCAAGCCAAGGCTGTGTTTATTACCGACTTCCGCGGGTTGAATGTCGGGTCGTTGAATCGCCTGCGCCGCGACCTGCGCCAGAGCGGCGATGAGTACCAGGTCGTCAAAAACACCTTGTTCAATCGGGCTGCTCAAGAAACCCCGATGACTTCCCTGAAAGACCTCTTTGTCGGTCCTTGCGGGATCACCTTGAGCTACCAGGATCCGGTGGCCGCCGCAAAAATCCTGGCGGACTTTTCTAAAGACCGCGAGACCTTTGTTTTCAAAGGCGGGGTGTTGGAAGGGAAACCCATTTCCGGGGAAGCGATCCGGCAATTGTCCAAAATGCCTCCCCGTGAAGTGTTATTGGGACAGGTGCTATCTTCACTCATTGCCGTGCCAACGGGTTTTGTATCCACCCTGGCCGGAATTATACAGAAATTTATGGGGACCTTGAAGGCTATTGAAGAACAAAAAGCCCAGGCCTAAATGAAATTAAGGAGGATTTATTGAGATGGCTGAGAAAATTAACAAAGAAGATGTGATAGAGTTTATTTCAAATATGACGGTCTTAGAACTGTCGGAATTAGTGAAAGAATTGGAAGATAAATTCGGTGTCAAGGCCTCGGCCCCGGTTATGGCTATGGCCGGCATGGCCCAAGCGCCCGCTGAAGCACAGCCCGTGGAGGAACAGACGGAATTTTCAGTGATCATCACCGGGGTAGGGGACAAAAAGATCCAGGTGATTAAAGAGGTCCGGGCCATTACCAGCCTGGGACTGAAAGAGGCCAAGGATGCGGTGGAGAGCCTGCCGAACACCATTAAAGAAGGGGTTTCCAAAGAGGAAGCCGAAAAGGTTAAAAAACAGCTGGAAGAAGCCGGCGCAACCGTGGAAATCAAGTAACCGAGACCCATGGTTTAAGGTTTACGGTGCGAGGTCCAAGGTCAACGGAACAAGGGGCAAGGTTCAAGGAAAAACCCAGCCCTTAAACCTGGGTCCTTGTACCGTTGACCTTATGTTTTTAAATCTTCCTACCAGGTAAGGAAGGAGCAAGAATGAAAGAACGGTCTATTCATAACGTTCGATTTCGGAAAAATTTCGGGCGTATCGAAAAAATCATCGATATTCCCAATTTAATCGATATGCAAAAGCAGTCCTACGAACGGTTTCTGCAAAAGGAGACCGACCCCGAACAGCGGGAAAAGGTAGGACTTCAAGGTGTATTCAAAAGCGTCTTCCCGATCAGGGATTTCAGCGGTATGTCTTCCCTGGAGTTTGTCCGTTATTCTTTTGGAGAGGTCAAATATGAGGTGGGGGAATGCCTTCAAAGAGGTATGACCTATGAAGTTCCGATGAAAATCACCGTCCGCCTCATTGTCTACGATCTGGACAAGGATACCGGAAGTCAGACTATCCGGGATATCAAGGAACAGGACATCTATTTCGGGACGATCCCCTTGATGACCGATAAGGGAACTTTTATCATCAACGGGACCGAACGCGTCGTGGTCAGCCAGCTTCACCGTTCCCCGGGAATATTCTTTGATCATGATAAAGGGAAAACTCACAGCAGCGGCCGTTTATTGTATTCGGCCCGGATTATCCCATTAAGGGGATCCTGGATCGATCTGGAATTTGATGCCCGAAATATTGTTTATGTCCGGATCGACCGCCGGCGCAAATTCCCGGTCACCATCTTATTGAAGGCCCTGGGATATACCAATCAGGACTTGCTGAATTTCTTTTATGAACGGGAGAGGATCACGATCGAAGACGGGAAGCTTAAACGGGAAGTCAATCCCGATTTTCTGCTGGGTAAAAAGGCCCCCCGGGACATCGTCCATCCTTTAACCGGCGAGGTCATCGCCAGAAAAAATAAAAAAATAAATAAACGCATCATCAAGATGCTGCAAGAGGCCAAGATCTCTTCCCTGGCCGCCAAAACGGAAGACCTGGAAGGTTTTTTCCTGGCCCAGGATTTGATTGATCCGGCCACCGGTGAAATCGTGGCCGCCGGCAACGAGGCCCTGACCAAAGAAAAGCTGGATCAGATCATTCAAAAAAAGATCCCCTATTTTGATCTGCTTTTTATCGACGGGGTCAACGTCAGTTCATCGCTTCGGGATACCCTGGTCATGGACAAAATTTCCAGCACCGAAGAGGCCATCCTGGAAATCTACAAAAAATTGCGGCCCAGCAACCCTCCCACTCTGGAAGTGGCCAACAATTTTTTCCAGAATCTTTTTTTTAATGCTGAAAATTATGACCTGTCTTCCGTGGGACGTCTTAAACTGAACCGGAGGTTGGAGCAGGATATTCCTTTAACCGAACGGACCTTGCGCAAGGAAGATATCCTGTTGACCGTCAAGAAGCTGATTGAACTTAAAGACGCTAATGGACCGGTGGATGATATCGACCATTTGGGTAACCGGCGGGTTCGAGCCGTCGGGGAACTGCTGGAAAACCAATATCGCATCGGCTTGGTGCGTATGGAACGAACCATCAAAGAAAGGATGACCTTACAGGAAATTGAAACCCTGATGCCCCATGATTTGATCAATCCTAAGCCGGTGGCGGCCGTGGTCAAGGAATTTTTCGGGACCAGCCAACTCTCTCAGTTCATGGACCAGACCAATCCGCTTTCGGAAATTACCCATAAAAGACGACTGAGCGCCTTGGGTCCGGGGGGATTAACCCGGGAAAGGGCCGGGTTTGAGGTTCGGGATGTGCACCCTACCCATTACGGCCGAATTTGTCCCATTGAGACCCCTGAAGGTCCCAATATCGGATTAATCGTCTCTTTAAGCACCTATGCCCGGGTCAATGAATTCGGCTTCATTGAAACCCCTTATCTGAAGGTTGAGGATGGGGTGGTTTCCCGGGAGGTTAATTTTCTGAGCGCCATGGATGAAAAGGATCTCAATATCGCCCAGGCCAATGTCTCGGTGGATAAAGGGGGGAAAATCATGGATTCCACGGTTTCCGCCCGGAGAGATGGAGAATTCATCATGGTCAACCAGGAAGAAGAACCGATTCACATGATGGACGTTTCACCCAACCAATTGGTCAGCGTGGCCGCATCGTTGATCCCCTTTCTGGAAAACGATGACGCCAACCGGGCCCTGATGGGATCCAACATGCAGCGCCAGGCGGTTCCTCTCTTGTCCTGCCGGGCTCCGATCATCGGGACCGGTATTGAAGAGGTGGTAGCCCGGGATTCGGGGGTTACCGTGCTGGCCAAACGGGACGGGATTGTTGAGGATGTGGATGCCGACCGTATCGTCGTTCGTTATCTCTCGGGCAAAGAATCGGAAAAGGCCCTGGGGGCCGATGTGGAAATCTATAAACTGACCAAATTTCAGCGTTCCAATCAAAATACCTGTTTTAACCAGAGACCGATCATTCGCAAGGGAGATCTGGTTGGCAAGGGGCAAGTGATTGCCGACGGGCCATCCACCGAACGAGGGGAACTGGCCTTGGGACGGAATGTCCTGGTGGCCTTTATGTCCTGGGGGGGTTATAATTTTGAAGATTCCATCCTGGTGGGAGAGCATTTGGTAAAAGAGGATGTTTTTACTTCCATCCATATTGAAGAATTTGAACTGATCGCCCGGGACACCAAGCTGGGAAGAGAAGAAATTACCAGGGATATCCCCAACCTCGGAGACGAATCCTTGAAAAATTTGGACGAAAGCGGGATCATCAGCATCGGAGCCGAAGTAAGCCCCGGCGATATCCTGGTGGGAAAGATCACTCCCAAAGGGGAGACCCAACTTTCACCGGAAGAAAAGCTGCTCCGGGCCATCTTTGGTGAAAAGGCCGGTGATGTCAAAGATACCTCCTTGAGGGTTCCTCCGGGAATAGAGGGGATCGTGATCGGTGCCAATGTTTTCTCTCGTAAAGGGGTGGAGCGGGATTCGCGGTCCAGGGCCATAGAAGAGGAAGAAATTTCCCGGATCATGAAGGACCAGAATGATGAGATCCAGATTGTACAAAGGGAAGCCCTGCTTCGATTGAAAAAAATATTGACCGGAAAAGTATCGGCCGGAACCATAAAGGAAGAACGCAGCGGGAAAGTGGTTATTTCGCGTGGTGAAAAGTTTACGGCCGAGCGACTAAGCCGGATCCCGGTAAAAAAATGGAAGGAACTTTCGGTTGCCAAAGGAAAAGAGCTGAAAGAGGAAGTCGATAAGATCATTAAAGGTTATCAGGAACAGGTCGTTTTGATCAAAGAGGGATTCGAAGAGAAAATCGCCAAAATGAAAAGGGGGGATGAACTGCCTCCGGGGGTGGTTAAGATGGTCAAGGTTTACGTGGCCGTCAAACGCAAACTTTCAGTCGGAGATAAAATGGCCGGGCGTCACGGGAATAAGGGGGTGGTTTCCAGAATTCTTCCCACGGAAGACATGCCTTGTTTTGCTGATGGAACACCGGTCGATATCGTTCTCAATCCCTTAGGAGTCCCTTCGAGGATGAATGTGGGCCAGGTTATGGAAACCCACCTGGGGTGGGTATCCAAGGAACTCGGGAAAAAAGTGGCTGATCTGTTGAATACCCTGGGAAGGGACGGGGAAACCCGCCGGTTGATACGAAAAATATACGAATCCAAAAAAGTGGAAGAGTATGTTGAAAACCTGTCGGAAGAGTATCTTCCGGTCTTGGCCAAACAATTTCAGGAAGGGATTCATATGGCTACCCCGGTTTTTGATGGGGCCAAGGAAGAAGATATCCAACGACTGCTTCAATTAGCCGGATTGCCGGAAACCGGTCAGGCGATCCTCTATGACGGCCGGACCGGCCAAGCTTTTGACCGCCCGGTGACCGTCGGGGTCATGTATATGATGAAACTACACCACCTGGTCGATGATAAGATTCATGCCCGTTCCATTGGGCCTTATTCCCTGGTCACCCAACAGCCCTTAGGGGGAAAGGCCCAATTCGGCGGTCAGCGACTGGGAGAAATGGAAGTCTGGGCCATGGAGGCTTATGGCGCAGCCTTTACTTTACAGGAATTCCTAACAGTCAAGTCCGACGATGTCGTCGGCCGGACCCGAATGTACGAAAAAATCGTCAAGGGAGACAATGTGCTGGAAGCCGGGTTGCCGGAATCCTTCAACGTCCTGGTGAAGGAATTACAGAGTCTGGGACTTAACGTGGAACTTCTGGAGGGAGAACCCCAGACAGAACATTAACCATAACCTTTTCTTTTAAGGAGCGTACTTTGGAAGATCTATTCAGCTACTTTGCCAAGCCCAAAGACCCGTTGAATTTTTATGCCGTAAAAATTTCTCTGGCCTCTCCGGAGAAGATCCGGGAATGGTCTCACGGTGAGGTGAAAAAGCCGGAGACCATTAATTACCGGACCTTCAAACCGGAACGGGACGGCCTTTTTTGTGCCAAGATATTCGGCCCGACCAAGGATTATGAGTGTAACTGCGGAAAATACAAGCGAATGAAACACCGGGGAGTGGTTTGTGAAAAATGCGGGGTGGAGGTCATCCAGTCCAAAGTCCGTCGCGAACGGATGGGACATATCGAGCTGGCCAGTCCGGTAGCCCATATCTGGTTTCTGAAGAGCCTCCCCAGCAAAATAGGCACCCTCTTGGATCTGACGCTTAAAGAATTGGAAAAGGTCCTCTATTTCGAAGCCTATATCGTTTTGGAGTCCAAAGAACCTTCCTTGCCGATCCGAAGCCTTTTTTCCGAAGAGCGTTACCGACAGATCAAAGAAGAATTCGGAGACCGGGTGGTGGCCGGTATCGGGGCCGAAGCCATTCAGAGTTTGTTAAAAAATTTGGATTTGGCAGCCGAATCCATTGCCTTGCGGGAAGAGATTCAAACGACCCATTCGGAAGCCAAAAAGAAAAAAACCATTAAAAGGCTTAAAGTCGTTGACGCCTTCAAGGAATCGGGAAACCGTCCCGAATGGATGGTCATGACCGTCATACCGATTTTACCTCCGGATCTCAGACCCCTGGTCCCTCTGGATGGCGGACGGTTTGCCACTTCCGATCTGAACGATCTTTACCGCCGGGTCATCAACCGAAACAACCGTTTGAAACGGCTTCTGGAACTGAATGCCCCGGATATCATAATCCGGAATGAAAAAAGGATGCTGCAGGAAGCCGTGGACGTCCTTTTTGATAACGGCCGCCGGGGCAAGGTGATTACCGGGACCAACAAACGTCCCTTGAAGTCTTTAAGCGATATGCTGAAGGGGAAGCAGGGGCGTTTCCGTCAAAACCTGTTGGGAAAACGGGTCGATTACTCCGGACGATCGGTGATCGTGGTCGGTCCTAATTTGCGTCTCCATCAGTGCGGCTTGCCCAAAAAGATGGCCTTGGAGCTTTTTAAACCTTTCATTTATCACCGGTTGGAAGAAAAGGGGTATGTTTCCACCATTAAAACGGCCAAAAGGATGGTAGAAAAGGAGACCCCGGAGGTTTGGGATACCCTGGATGAAGTGGTTCGGGAATACCCGGTGCTTCTTAACCGGGCCCCGACCCTGCACCGTTTGGGGATTCAGGCTTTTGAGCCGATTTTAGTCGAGGGGAAAGCCATTCAACTGCATCCCCTGGTCTGTACCGCTTTTAACGCCGATTTTGACGGGGACCAGATGGCCGTCCATATCCCTTTGTCTATCCAAGCCCAAATTGAGGCCAGGGTCCTGATGATGTCCACGAATAATATCCTTTCACCGGCCAATGGGGAGCCGATCATTGTCCCCTCCCAGGATATTATTCTGGGCTTGTATTATATGACTCGGGACCGGATGTTTGCCAAAGGGGAAGGGAAGACCTTTTACGGGCCGGAAGAAGTCCGTATCGCTTTTGATGCCGGGCAGGTGGACCTGCAGGCCAGGATTAAAGTCCGTTTTGACGGGCAAAAGATTGAAACAACCGTCGGGCGGGTACTCCTGGGGGAAATACTGCCCCCCGTGCTTCCTTTTGATCGCATCAACCGGGTCATGACTAAAAAAGAGGTTCGAAAACTGATCGATGACTGTTACCGGAAGGCCGGAATCAAAGAGACCGTTCTTTTGGCTGATCGGTTAAAGGATATCGGATACCATTATGCGACGTTATCGGGGATCTCTATTTCCGTGTCCGACATGAAGATTCCGCCTCAAAAAAAGGAAATTTTGAGAAAGGCCGAAGAAGAGGTCCGCAGAGTCGAAAAACAATATACGGACGGGCTGATTACCGATGGTGAAAAATACAATAAATTAGTCGATATCTGGGCCAAGGCCAGTGAAGATGTGGCTCAGAAGATGATGCAGGTTATGGGTTCTGAAGTGACTACCGGACCGGATCATAAGGATATCCAGGTCGTCAGTTTTAATCCTATCTTTATGATGACCGATTCCGGGGCCAGGGGCAGTAAGGATCAGATGAGGCAATTGGCCGGAATGCGCGGTCTGATGGCTAAGCCTTCGGGAGAGATCATCAATACCCCGATCCGGGCTAACTTCCGAGAAGGATTGAGCGTTTTGGAGTACTTTATCTCCACTCACGGGGCCAGGAAAGGGTTGGCCGATACGGCTTTAAAAACAGCCAATTCAGGGTACCTGACCCGGAGGCTGGTAGATGTCTCCCAGGATGTGATCATCAATGAAATCGACTGCGGGACCATTGACGGCATTTTTGTCGAATCCTTACGTGAGGCCGGGGAAGTGATTCAGCCTATCGGGGAGCGTGTTTTGGGCCGGGTCACCCTGGAAGACATCAAAGATCCTTTTACGGAAGAGGTCCTGGTGGCCGCCGGCAGCGAAATCGATGAAGCGGCTGTTGAAAGGATTGAAGACGCCGGTATAGAAAAAATTATGATCCGGTCGGTATTGACCTGCCAAAGCGCCCGAGGGGTTTGTGCCAAATGTTATGGCCGGGATCTGGCTTATGGAAAACAGGTGGATATCGGAGAGGCTATCGGCATCACGGCCGCTCAGTCCATCGGGGAACCCGGGACCCAGCTGACCATGCGTACCTTCCATATCGGCGGTGTAGCCAGTAAACGGGGGGAACAGACTTCCCTTCAATCCCGGACCGAAGGAAAGGTGCAATTTGTCCAGCTCCATACCGTTCAAAACCGGGACGGGGATCTGGTGGTTATGAACCGGAATGGCCAGATTTGTGTGTTGGATGAAAAAAACAGGGAGCGGGAACGGTACCCGCTGATATACGGGACCTTACTTAAGATCAAGGATAGACAGAAGGTGCCGGCCGGTGCCCTCCTGGCCAACTGGGACCCCTTTACCATACCGATTATCACCGCTGTTTCCGGCCGGGTCAAATTCGGGGATCTGACTGAAGGGGCGACCCTGGAGGAACGGCGGGATGTGGTTACCGGAAAATCCAGTAAAGTGATTGTCGAATACCGGGATGCCGAGGTCCGGCCTCGAATTTCCATCAAGGATGAGGGCGGAAAAACAGCCCGGCTTCCGGATACCAATTCCTTTGCCCGCTACCTCTTGCCCATAGGGGCCATCGTTATGGTTTCTGAGGGGGATCCGGTTATGGCTGGCGATGTCATTGCCAAAATTCCCAGGGAAACCACCAAAACCAAAGATATCACCGGGGGTCTCCCTCGGGTGGCCGAACTGTTTGAGGTGCGTAAACCTAAAGAGCATGCCGTGATTACTGAAATCGACGGAGTGGTCACTTTCGGCAAGCACACCAAGGGAAAAAGGAAGGTCATCATAACCCCGGAGGTAGGCGAGGCCAAAGAATATCTGATTCCCAAAGGCAAACATGTCAGCGTCCAGGAAGGGGACGTCATCCAGGCCGGGGAACCCCTGATGGATGGATCAGCCAATCCCCATGATATCTTAAGTGTCAGTGGCATCAAGGAATTGGCCAAATATCTGGTCAACGAAGTCCAGGAAGTCTATCGTTTGCAGGGGGTCAAGATCAACGACAAGCATATTGAAGTCATTGTCCGGCAGATGTTGCGCAAGGTAAAAATCAAAGACCCCGGGGATACGGACTATCTGGTGGGGGACCAGATAGAGCGGCAGGTTTTTACCCGGAAAAACCAGGAAATCCTGGCTCAGGGGGGAAAACCGGCCCAGGCCGAACCCCTGCTCCAGGGAATCACCAAGGCTTCTCTTTCTACCGATAGTTTTATCTCGGCCGCCTCATTTCAGGAAACGACCAAGGTTTTAACGGACACTTGTATCGCCGGCGAAAAGGATTTTCTGCGGGGATTGAAGGAAAACGTGATTATGGGACGATTGATTCCGGCCGGTTCGGGGATGCCGGTCTATCGTAAGATCATCCTGCCTCAATTATTAGAGGAAGGATCGGAAAAAAAGATTGACAATCAATAAAATACGGTTTATATATTTTGATTTTTAGCATTCAGGCAGTTAGACCATCCAAAAGAGGAAAAATAAGAATTTTATGTCTACTATCAATCAGTTGATTCGTCAGGGCCGGGAACAGGTCAAAGGGAAAAATACGGCACCGGCTTTAAAGGGGTGTCCTCAAAAACGCGGGGTGTGTATCCGTGTTTATACGTCAACTCCCAAAAAGCCCAACTCGGCCTTGCGAAAGGTGGCCCGGGTGCGCCTGACCAATGGGATGGAAGTGACCACCTATATCCCGGGGATCGGACATAATCTGCAGGAGCACTCCGTGGTTCTGATTCGTGGGGGCCGGGTCAAGGATCTGCCCGGGGTCCGATATCATATTATTCGAGGGACCCTGGATTCCATCGGTGTGGCGGATCGAAAAAACAGCCGCTCCAAATATGGGGCCAAGAGACCCAAGTAATTTTGGATTGCGGATTTCGGAATGCGGAATTAAATAATCATGGGATGGGTAAAAAGCACCCAAGATCGTCACCCCGGCGAAAGCCGGGGTCCAGAATTGCTTGAGTTTCCTGGATTCCGGCTTACGCCGGAATGACGAAAATCGGCCGTCGCAGTTTTTACGAATCTATCGATGCTAAAGAAAAAAATAAACCTTAACTTAATTATTCTGTTGCTAAAATAAAAAACAAGAGGTCGGAATGCCGAGGAAAAGAGAAGTCATTCACAGAGGGATCTTGCCCGATCCCAAATATCACAGTCTGTTGGTGGCCAAGTTCGTCAATTCATTGATGCGCCAGGGGAAAAAAAGTACGGCCGAGTCGATTCTCTATCGATCCTTGGACTTGATCGGGAAAAAGGGCGAAGAGGAACCGATCAAGGTGTTTGAAAAGGCCATTGAAAATATTAAGCCGGTGATTGAGGTTAAATCCAGAAGAGTGGGAGGATCCACCTATCAGGTCCCGGTTGAGGTGAAAGCCAGCCGGAGGCTTTCTTTAAGTATCCGCTGGGTCATCAATTATGCCAAAACCCGTTCCGAGAAAACGATGGAAGGCAAATTGGCCGGAGAATTGCTGGACGCAGCCAATAACCGGGGAGCGGCCATCAAAAAGAAAGAAGACACCCACAAAATGGCCGAGGCCAACAAGGCCTTTGCCCACTACCGCTGGTAGCCGGTGACGAAGGGTATGTCTGAAACGGGAAATGGAGTTATTTTTTGTCTGAGCAGGTTTTATTATCACGGATTCGGAATATAGGGATTATGGCCCATATCGATGCCGGAAAAACCACAACCACCGAAAGGATCTTATACTATACCGGGGTATCGTACAAGATGGGAGAGGTGCATGATGGCTCGGCGGTGATGGATTGGATGGAACAGGAGCAGGAGCGGGGTATCACCATTACTTCAGTGGCTACCACCTGTACCTGGAAGGATCATCGGATCAATATCATCGATACCCCCGGGCATGTGGATTTTACCATTGAAGTCGAACGGAGTCTGCGGGTTCTGGATGGGGCGGTAGCGGTTTTTGATGCCGTGGCCGGTGTGGAACCTCAATCGGAGACGGTCTGGCGGCAAGCGGACCGTTATCATATCCCGCGCCTGGCCTTCATCAACAAGATGGACCGGGTCGGTGCTGATCACGAACGGTGCCTGAAAATGATGGAAGAGAGACTGGGGGCCAATCCGGTCTTTATTCAATGGCCTCTGGGAAGGGAAGAATTCTTTCAGGGGATCATTGACCTGATTACCCTCAAAGCCTATTCCTTTGATCAGACCACCCTGGGACGGACTTTGGAGGCTGAGCCGATCCCGGAAGATTTAAAGGAGACCGTAGCCCTTTATCGGCGGAAATTAATCGAAACCCTGGCCGATACCGATGATGCGGTCATGGAAGCCTATCTGGAAGGTCAAGACCTCCCCGAAGAATCGATTATTAAGGCCCTGCGACAGGCCACTCTCAAGCAAAAGGTGGTTCCTGTGCTCTGTGGATCGGCCTTTAAAAATAAAGGAGTCCAGCCACTTCTGGACGCCATCGTTCATTATTTGCCGGCTCCAACCGATGTGCCCCCGATTCAAGGGGTGAATCCGGCCGGTGAGATCGAAGAAAGAAATGCCGATGAAGCCGGCCCTTTTACCGCCCTGGCTTTTAAATTAATGTCCGATCCCTATGTGGGACACCTGACTTTTTTAAGGGTTTATTCCGGCTCTTTGTCTTCCGGAGAAACGGTTCTCAATGTCAACAAGGGGCGGAAAGAGAAGATCGGCCGCTTACTGAAGATGCATGCCAATCAGAGGGAAGAGATCAAGGTCATGCGGGCCGGAGAAATCGTGGCCGTGGTAGGTTTGAAGAACACGACCACCGGGGACAGTCTCTGCGACCCCAAAGCCCCCCTTCTGCTGGAATCGCTGGATATCCCGGTGCCGGTTATCTCGATCGCCATCGAACCCAAGAGTAAAGCCGATCTGGACAAATTAGGCCTGTCCCTGCAGAGGATTGCCGCCGAAGACCCTTCCTTCAAGGTCTATACTGAGGAAGATACCGGTCAAACCATTATCTCCGGGATGGGAGAACTGCACCTGGAAATTATTGTCGATCGGCTTATCCGGGAGTTTAATGTGGCCGCCCATATCGGGAAACCGCAGGTGGCTTATAAAGAAACTATTACCCGGGAAATCAAGGCCGAAGGGAGGTATATCCGACAAAGCGGAGGGCGCGGGCAATACGGCCATGTCTGGATTGAGATTTACCCTCGGGAGCCCGGCAGCGGATTTTTGTTTGAAAATAAGATTATCGGAGGTGTGATTCCCAAAGAATATATCCCGGCTGTGGAAAAAGGGATCATCGAGGCCATGGAGGGGGGAGGACTGGCCGGATACCCCATGGTCGATGTCGGGGTCAGGCTGGTGGACGGCTCTTTTCACGAAGTCGACTCCTCGGAACGGGCTTTTCTCTTTGCCGGCTCCATAGCCTTTAAAGAAGCGGCGGCCAGGGCTCACCCCATTCTGCTGGAACCGATTATGGAGGTGGAAATTGTGACTCCGGAAGAATTCATCGGAGAAATCATGGGGGATTTGAATTCCAGAAGAGGAAAAATTCTTGGTTTGGAGAGCCGGGGTAAGGCTCGAATCGTTCGCGGCCAAGCCCCCATGGCTGAAATGTTCGGCTATTCAACCAGTATTCGATCCCTTACCCAGGGCCGAGCCACTTTCACCCTCCAGTTTTCCCATTATCAAAAGGTTCCTCAATCCGTATTCGAAACTCTTATCAAAGATAAAAAAAGCGGTTAATCCAAAGGGGCACAGTTTTCCGGGAGAGGGAAGGAATTAATTTAACCAAAGGGAGGCGGGGAGATGTCGAAGAAGAAATTTGAGCGGACGAAGCCGCATGTGAACGTAGGGACGATCGGGCATATAGATCATGGGAAGACGACGTTAACGGCGGCTATCACCTTGTGTTTATCGAAGAGCGGGATGGCGAATTACGTACCGTTTGATCAGATTGACAAGGCGCCGGAAGAGAAGGAGCGGGGGATCACGATAGCGACGGCCCATGTGGAGTATGAGACGAAGAACCGCCATTA
>JACQYK010000192.1 GCA_016208255.1 Deltaproteobacteria bacterium
CCGGATCAAGAAGTATCTCAGGGGAGCAGTAAGGATAGGGAATAATGAAGGACCTTAAACCGGTCAGGACCGCGGTGATTGGCTGCGGGGATATTAAAATTTGACCTTGAGACTGCGTTCCTGGAAAAATTCCTTTTTTTCTATTCCTAAAACGGTATATAATTCAGTCCAAAAATTTCTAATAAACTAACCCGTCTTCCAGTAATGCCAGTATACCCTGAAGGGAGGCAAAAATATGGAGGAATTTTGGAACCCCGTTTCTCAAAGTGAAGTGGGGTTTTTTTGTCAATAAGTGCATGTGTGAGTACCGAGTCTCCAATTCAACCGGTTCACAAGGTCCAGCTATGGATTTAATAAAATGTTGGTCCAACCCTTATCAAGGAGGAATTATGAAAAAATTTTCTCTCAAGGTTTTATTTTTCTTTCTCTTGGTCATCACAGCCCTTGGCGGGTGGGGGATATCAAACGCTAATGGTGCCCAAGCGCCCCGCTATCAGGCGGAAATCCGCTGGACCAGTTATGGCATCCCTCATATCAAGGCCAACGACCTGGGCAGTTTGTCTTTTGGCTTTGGATTTGCCTTTTCCAAATTGAATGCCTGTGTCCTAGCCGACCAGCTTTTGATGTTCAGGAGTGAACGGGCCAAGTATTACGGTCCGGACAAGGTTTCTGGCTCCGGCGACAATCTTAATGTGATCTCCGACCTATTTTACAAAGCCATGGACATCATGCCCCTGGCCCAGAAAAGATATGTCGGCCTATCGGAGCAATCCCGATCCATCGTCGACGGTTTCATTGCCGGGTATAACCATTACCTGGCCAAGGCTGGAACCGGAAGACTTTCTTGCGCCAGCCAACCTGGGGCCTCAGTTTGGATAAGGCCTGCTACGGCCCCTGAATATTTCGCCGATCTTATCGATTTCTCCTGGTTAGCCGGACACAAGGCCCTGATGGGTCCCATTGTGGCCGCTCAGCCTCCCAAGGCTGTTTCCTCCAGCATACCCGGCCTGAAAGAATTCTCCGTTGCGGCTTACGATGCCGTCCTGAACCAGGATAGCCAAACCGGCGCCAGCAATGGATGGGCCATCGGACGGGATAGAAGCCTCAATCGTACCGGCATGCTCCTGGGTAATCCCCATTATCCCTGGGAAGGAGAGAGGAGGTTCTTCGAATTTCATCTCACCTTGCCCGGCGACTTAAACGTCTACGGCAGCACCTTAATGGGTCTGGCCGTACCAGGTATTTTCTTCACTAACAACATGGCCATGACCCACACGGTCTGCACTTCCAGGCATTTTACATTTTACCGTCTTACCCTTAAACCCGGTGCCCCGACTACTTATATTTACGACGGCCAGGAAAGGAAGATGACCCCGCGCCAGGTGACGATACAAGTCAAGCAGCCCAACGGCTCCCTGGTTCCCATGACCAGGACGTTCTATTCGTCGCATTTCGGACCCCTGGTCGCTATACCCGGCCAGTTGCCCTGGACCGACACCTCGGCCTGGACGATCCGAAACGCCTCGGACCAGGACCAGACCGTGGATATGCGCTGGGCCATGGCCAGGGCCCAGAATATAGAGCAGCTCAAAGCGGCCATCGCTAAATATCAATCCATCAATTTCGTCAATACCGTTGCCATAGACAGCACCGGAACGGCCTTCTACGCCGACACCGGTAATGTTCCCAATATCACCAAGGCCATGCTGGACGCGGGCTGCGCCTTGAACAACAACCCTTTGTACCTGGACGGCTCCAGGTCGGTTTGCGAATGGGCTAAAGACCCCGATGCGGCCCAGGAGGGTCTCGTCCCTTTAAAGAATGCACCCCAATTGACCAATACCACCTACGTGGCCAATTCCAACAACAGTTACTGGCTGACCAACCCTGAAACCCCGATTACCCTGACCATTCCCAATTATCTCTGGGGAACCGAAAAGACGGATATCGGCCTCAGGCCGCGTATGGGCCTGACCATGCTTAACGAAATGGCCGGTCCGGGCAAGGCCATGAACTACGAACAACTCCTGGGCGTGATCTTCAACGATCGGGTGATGGGCGGAGAACTGTTGCGCGATGACCTGGTGGCCCTTTGTAATACCGATTCCGGCTTGAAATCAGCCGGGGTCTGCTCTGCCCTTGCCGGTTGGAACAACACTTATACTTTGGCCAGCCGGGGGGGGCATATTTTCCGCGAATTCCTGAAGGCCTTCCAGGCTAAAAATAAGCCTAACGATCTCTGGGCGGTCCCTTTCAACCCCCTTTCGCCTGTCACGACGCCCAACACCTTGAATACGGCCCAAAACAGCAACCAGATTTTGGAGGCGCTTAGAACCGCCGTGGCCAACCTCAATTCGGCCGGCATCGGCTTGAACGCCGCCATGGGAAACATTCAATTCACCCGTAAAGGCGATAACGTAGTGATCCCTATTCACGGCGGTCCCACAGAAGACGGCGCCTTCAATATGTTGTATTACAATGGGGTCAGCAACGGGACTATGTTGACGGACGTTTCCTTGGGTGGAAAGCCTTCGGCTTCCCTTAAAGATCAAGGCGGGTACTTGATCAACTACGGAAGCAGTTACCTGCAATTGGTGGAATACACGGCCCCTAATACCCCCCGGGCCAAAGCTTTGATCAGTTACTCCCAGTCCGCCGATCCCAAATCTCCTTTCTACATGGACCAGACGCAGCTTTTCTCCCGGAGTCAGTGGCGGGATTGTCTCTTTTGTGGAGTATTTAAATAAAAACAAAAATCCTTTGCACAACAAAGTGCTCTATTGCGAAAAGGAAGCCGACGACATGGAGGTCGAGATCGGCGTCCCGTACAACGACAAACCGTCATGCGAAATCACATCAAATTCGTGTTGTAAGAAGAGAACGGCACAACACAAATCCCGGTGGCGGCCAACGTTTCCCATTTTCTAACAGATCATTGAGGACAAAATTATGTGGAAGTTTTTAATTTATTTTTTGGTGGGAATTATACTGAAGCCCGGTCAAGGCTTTGAATTATCTCTTAAGCTTCCGGCGCCTGATTACTCCCGTCCGGAAAACTGGGCGGCGCTGCCGGACAAAAAAGGCCTGGCCGATCTGGTCCCACAAGGGATTTCGCCGGGAGACCGGCAGTCGAGTGCAGCCGTTGATGTTTTTTTTATTCATCCAACGGGGTACATGCATGGAGACACCTGGAACTCTCCCATGAACCCGGACAGCCTTACCGAGGAGAATACCCATTGGATGATGGCCAACCAGGCCAGCGCTTTCAATGGCTGCGGCCGGATTTATGCGCCCAGGTACCGGGAAGCGGTTCTTTACTCCTTTATAGGTAAGGACCAGTCGCAGGGAACCAGGGCCATTGATCTGGCCTACCGGGATGTGGAGGCGGCCTTCGATTATTTCCTGAAGCATTTCAACCAGGGGCGGCCCTTTATTATCGCCAGCCACAGCCAGGGGACCTGGCATGCCCTCAGGCTCCTTCAGAACCGCATTGACCGGACCGACCTGGTGCAGCGCTTGGTTGCCGCCTATATCATCGGCGGCCAGGTGACCGTTGAAGATATTGATCGGATGGCCGATATCAAAGTCTGCAAAAATTCCACCGATCTCCATTGTGTGGTCCACTGGAAGACGTTCGCTGAAGGCGGCAGGGAAGAGAGAATAAAACCCAACGAAACCTTTCTCTGCACCAATCCCTTATCCTGGAAGGTTGATAATGAGAGGGCCCCGGCTGATTTAAACCAGGGAGCGGTCCGGCCGACCGGAAAGTTTAGTACGAAACTTTGGGGGAAGGATAAAGCCAAAGGCACTGTCTTCGGGCCGCTTGGCAGCCCGATTCCGAATCACACCTGGGCCCAGTGCCAATCCGGATTGCTTTATGTGGCCAAACAAACCGATCCGGGATTTTCAAAGTATGTCCTCGGGAAGAATTATCATGGGCTGGACTATGCCCTTTTTTATATGGATATTCGGGAAAATGCCATTCAACGGGTCCATGCCTATCTGGAAAAAGGAAAATGAATACCATTAAATAATGAACAAGAGTTAGGTATACTGTCCCCCGAATTCCAACAGCTCTCCCTATTTCCATGTCCCTTTTTTCTAGGTTTTTTTATTGCCGATCTATCCCCCATCTATTCTCTTTCCCTCGATCAACTCCAGCAAAGCCTCAATGCGCAGGAAGGTGGCCCCTTCCGTGTATTTCCGGCTGTCGGCATGATCGATATCGATCATCACGGCCGGGAGCCCCAACCGTTCGGTGACCCGCCTCATCATATCCATCTGCATCAGGGAATAGACCTTGCAGCTTCGGTTGCTGGCAAAGAGGACGCCGTCGATGCCGAGTTCGGTAATGGCTTTTTCCATGACCCGAAAGCGCAACTCCAGTCCATAGGGGCAAATGGAAAAATTCTGGATCCGAGATAGATAGTGCAGGGGATCGCCGCCGTCATAGGCATAAAATTCGTATTCCCCCTCCAGACTGCCCAGACAGAAGGTATAGGGAGCGGCAATAATATTGGCCTCAAGAGCGACCAGACGGGAAGACATGCGGTTCAATTGATGCCACGGGGCGATATTATCCCAGAGAAGCCGGTATTTTTCATTAGGGACAGGAAAGAGCCCCCGGGCCATCCGTTCCTCGGTCTCATCAGCCAACAGCCGATAATGTTCGGCCAGAGCTTTCGTTCCCCGTGAAGTCAGGAAGGGAGCCATCTGAACGAAAGAATCAAAAACGGTCAGGCCCGAAGGCCGATGAGCCGCGGTTTGGAGGAACCTCTTCCACTGGGCCAGGCTCTCCCGGGTATTTTCCACGGCTCGCCGCACCCGCTCCAGATCAAAAGACTGGCCGCTCAGGTGTTCGATCAGACGGATGAGGTCTTTATACTGGGCCAGGATATAGCCGTAGTCCTCCTCCTGCTGCGGCTCATAGCAGAAGGGAACGTCCAGGATAAAATGGGGAGTTCCCCATTCGCGGTGATAGATATCGAACCATTTGACCAGTAGGGAGCAGTTGTTGTTGTCCGAGACAATCAGGTCCGGTTTAGGCAGACCCTGGGTCGGTGAATCCCGGCCGTCGTCGAAAACGGTTCCCAAATCGATGCGGGCATAAGAACAGAGATCGGGCGAATAGCCGAGGTTCTCTGCCTTCTGGCACTGCATCGGCCCTAAGCCTTTTCCAGCGCTCATGGCCGCATGGCTCTCCGGGACGGCATAAACAACATTCTCAAAACCGCTGAAGATCTCCGCCGGGACGACGATGGCCATCCAGACGACGAAGGCCCCCTCCTTTGCCTTCCAGTGCAATCGTAGGTATTCATCCGCCATGATCCGGCTGAGCCGCACACCGGCTTCGGTCTTGAAGTGTCCGGATTTGCCTTTTACCGATGGAATCGTCAATTCTGTTTCCCCCTTTTTTGAGCCTTTTCCCGGAGCATATCGGCAAAGGGCTCGATGCGTGTCACGATGGCCGCCTGGTCCCCATCCTCAGCCGAGATCTCCAGAGACGTTACGGCAACACCCTTTTTCTTAAGTATCTTTTCCAGAAAGGGAATCTCAAAATATTCATATTCGCAAAATTTCTCGCCCAGAAAGACAACCCCCGCAGCTTCTGTTTTTTGGACCAGGTTTTTGATCCGTTCAAGCCTTTGGTCCGCTAAATAGAGCAGCGTTGGACAGGGGACATGGTTTTGATAAAAATCAAGGTAATACTCACAGGGATCCGATATCTTCTGGGCTGGGGTATAGCCATAGGCGCGTTCCTGGGAGGCGATATCATTTCCCACCACCCGAAGTCCGACATTTTCCATGACCCTGATTACGGCCGGAGAAGGTGGCAGAATGCCGCTGAGAACGATGGGAAGGTCCGGTTCATTAAGCTGGGCCCTCCCGGTCGGGTTTTCCCGGAGTATTTTTTCCAGGAGGGTGATCTGCTCCTCCACAGTCCTGAAATTGGCTTCCTGAAGAGTCCGGGAGAAGAGGCGATAGCTGATTATGCCCCCGGCCGTTCGGGTCATCAGGGTCGTGGCCAGCGACCGCATCTGTTGATAAAGCTCCACACTTCGCTGAAAACGCTCCAAGGAGTAAGTGACTCCGAAGGTTTCTTCCAGGTTGCGGATAAGGGCCCATATCTTTTTCCGGAAATAATCCTCCCAGGCCGTCTGTTCCGGTGGGGCCATGGGAATGTGGGTTCTGACCAGGGGAAGCGATCGCTTTTGTTCCGCCAGACCGGAGGCCACAATTTCCGGAAGGTTACGCAAGGTGTCGCAGGCGTTGTACATGAACAAGCCGTCCAGTATTTCGCTCTCCCGGGAGAGGATAAATTCGGTAAGTTGCCGCCCTACCGAACAGGCGAAGCGCTGCAGATGCCGGTCCGCCTTTTCCAAGACTTTGGCCGGGCCCGGGAAATCCCATAAGACCACCGGGGTCAGACCCAGGGAGTGGATCAGCTCAAGGGGCGGATAAAGGGGAAAGCAGCCGATGATCCGGGCCCCGTGCTTTTTCAAGGCCTGCCATTCGTTTGTGAGGTTCATTTTCCCCTGGTCAAATGAATTGAGAAAAATCGATAAGAAGGCACAGGTAGCTAAGAAGAAATTCCTCTCTGAGGCTTAAAGTATAGGGGACGCCCACGGCCCCGTCAAGGAGAAAAACGGGAGCGAATTGAACCATATTAAATGTTACCAAAGGGCTTAAAATAAAGGGATCGTTGACTCATAATGGCTGTTACCGAGGAAAGTACTCGGCAGGGCCCCGAGGCCGTAAGCTATGGGTCCCCCATTTGTTTACGATTTAAGTTTGGTGGTGCTTACTTTTTCTCTTAACAGTAGGTTTCTTTTTTGGGTAGATTATATCTTTTCTTTACCTCTGTCAGGCTCCCGAGCCTACCCTCAGATTAGGCATAGAGAGAATGGGGATCAGGTCTATTTTCTTTGCATTCCATTTTATTTCTGAATCGTTCTTTCTGATTAAAGTATAAATTCCACCAAAGAGAACATGCCTAAAGATCATCCTTTTTTGATCCCTGCTCTTCCAATACCCGGCCTGCTTTTATTTCAGATCAAAACCAATTTTTTATGACAGACTGAGGGCTGAAGGTAGTTAGGCTGAAGATTAAAAAGAACCTTAAAAGCATCTTTACTTCAGTCTATTTCGACAACTTGGAACTGGCCAGCCGATTTAAGCTAACCCCCGCTTCGGCCGCTTTAATGGCCAGATTGCGATGAACCTCCGGTGGAACGCGGACCATAAATTTACCACTATATCCTCTGGTGGCAATAGGCTCGGGGACAGGCTCCTTATTTTTTTTCAAGTCCCTGATCGTATCCGCAACAACCTGCCGAATGCCCTTCAGAGCCGCTTCGGGGGTTCGGGCCAGCCAACTCAGACTGGGGAACTCAGCACAAAGGCCGACATACTCCTGGTCTTCCTCAGACCAGGTAACCCGGTAGGTATATCGATCATCCTTAATTACCATTTTTCAACTCCAATTCTTTCAATAGCCCTTAAGACCTGCCTAACTTGATAGGCCTTGGCTTTTCCTTTTCTGGTTTGAATATTAACACGGGGGTCATCCGGCCACAGCGTTTTATATATTTTATGGCTGCCCCCACTTTGCCGGGGTTCTCCGAAGTAATGATCGCAGACTTGGCTAAGATCGCTGAATCGGACTTCTGCCGGATTTCGATACATCCGGACAAGAATTTCTTCAATATTACTCATGGTTGTTTGATAGTATCATTAATGGTATTAATGTCAAGGCTAATTATAGTGGAGATCCCCACACCAAGTTTGAAAAAGATTGGCCATTAAATTTATTATTGATTTATTCTAAAGAACTTAGTTATGCTGGAAGGGCTTCAAAATTATCCCCAACTTTTTCCGAAAGTCCGAGGGTATGGTTGAAAAAGTTATCATCATGGGAGCGGCCGGCCGGGACTTCCATAATTTCAATGTCTACTTCCGGGACAATCCCCGCTACCGGGTCATAGCCTTTACCGCCGCCCAGATCCCCTCCATCGAGGGGCGGGTTTATCCGGAGGTGCTTTCCGGAAAACTCTATCCGGAGGGGATCCCCATTTATCCGGAAAGTCAACTGGCCGAACTCATCCGCGGCCAGCGGGTGGACCTGGTGGCCTTCTCCTATAGTGATGTGCCCCACCTGGAGGTGATGCACAAGGCTTCGCTGGTCATGGCCGAAGGGGCCGACTTTATTCTCATCGGGGCCACCTACACCATGCTCCGGTCCCAAAAGCCGGTCATCGCCGTCTGCGCGGTCCGCACCGGTTCGGGAAAATCCCAGACGACGCGAAAAGTGTGTGAGATCCTCTGCCGGCTCAATTATAAAGCCGTCGTCGTCCGCCATCCCATGCCCTACGGCGATTTAAAGACCCAGATCGTCCAGCGATTTTCCTCCTACGAAGATTTTGAGAAGCATCACTGCACCCTGGAGGAAAGGGAAGAATATGAACCTCTGGTCGACCTGGGGATCGTGGTCTACGCCGGCGTGGATTACAATCAGATCCTTCGGGCGGCAGAAAAGGAAGCGGAGTTCATCGTCTGGGACGGGGGAAACAACGACACCCCTTTTTATTTTCCGGATGTCCACCTGGTTCTGTTTGACGCCCATCGGCCGGGCCATGAATCCCTCTATTACCCGGGGGAGACCAACATGCTCATGGCCGACATCGCCATTGTCAACAAGGTGGATACAGCCCCCCTGGCCCAGGTGGAACAGATCCGCAAGACGATTCAAAACCGGGCCCCGCAGGCCGATATCGTTCTGGCCCAATCCCCGATCCTGGTCAACCGCCCGGAGCTGATCCGCGGAAAACGGGTCCTGATCGTCGAGGACGGACCCACCCTGACCCATGGCGGGATGGCCTACGGTGCCGGGTTTATCGCCGCCAACCAGTTTCAGGCCGCTGAAATGATGGACCCCCGGCCTTATGCCGTGGGCACCATCCGGGAGGTCTTTCAGTCTTATCCCCATATAGGCCCCATCCTGCCGGCCATGGGGTACAGTGCCGACCAGATCAAAGACCTGGAAGCCACCATCAATAAAGTCCCCAGCGATCTGGTGCTTTTCGCCACCCCCATCCAGCTGTCCCGGATCCTGACCATCAACAAGCCCATGCTGCGCGTTCGTTATGAATATAAGGATTATGGCTCACCGACCCTGGAGGACTGTCTGAAAAAACGGCTCCAGATCCTGGCCAGGACTGAGGGGCTGCGCCGATAAACCGTCATGCCACGTCTTTGGTGGCATGACACCACGAGCCGGTCGGGTCATCGGCTCCCTTTAGGGAGCCTCTTCGAAAACTCGGCGAAGCCGAGCGGCCCGACCTAAACCGGAGGCTTCCTAAAGGAAGCCGGGGCATGAAAACAGAGGTCGTTTGACGCAGACTCTATTTTCGAATTAAACGGCCGGAGAGAGATGAAGATGAGCGCTCGAAAAAGAAAAGATATTCTCCTGGTGGCCCTGGGGGGGAACGCCCTGATCCGCAAGGGGCAGGAGCAGACCATCGAAGAGCAGTTTGAAAACCTGAAGATCCCGGTCAGTCAAATTGCCCGGCTTTCCAGGGCCTATCGCCTGATCATCACCCATGGCAACGGCCCCCAGGTCGGAAATCTGCTTTTACAGCAGGAATGCTGCCAGACCCTTCCTCCGCTGCCCCTGGAAATCCTGGTGGCCCAAACCCAGGGTCAAATCGGTTATATGATCGAATCTACCCTGGACAGCCAGTTGATGGAACTGGGCATCGATACGCAGAAGACCCTGGTCAGCCTCATCAGTTATGTGGTGGTGGATGAAAAAGATCCGGCCTTTCGGCATCCCACCAAGCCCATCGGGCCGGTTTTTACCAGGGGAAAAGCCGCGATCCTTCCTTATCCTACGGTCCGCACCTCCCAAGGGTATCGGCGGGTGGTAGCCTCCCCCCAACCAGTCACCATCGTGGAAAAGCGGGAAATCCGAAAACTCATCGACCTGGACTTTATCGTTATCTGCTGCGGGGGAGGTGGGATTCCGGTCGTCCGCGAAGGGCGGACCTTTTGCGGGGTCGACGCCGTCATTGACAAGGATCTGGCCAGTGCGGTCCTGGCCCGGGAAGTGGGCGTGGACCTGTTTCTTATCGCCACCGATGAACCGGGAGCGGCTATTCATTACGGAAAACCGGAGCAGCAGTTTTTACGGTCCCTGACCCTGCGCCGGGCCGTGCGGCTCCTGAAAGAAGGTCATTTCCCTCCGGGTTCCATGGGACCCAAAATCGAAGCCTGCCTGAATTTTATCGCCCAGGGCGGCCAAAGGGCGGTCATCACCTCCATCAGCGCCATCGAACAGGCCATAGCCGGCGAGGCCGGTACGGAGATCATTCGCTAAAAAGGCGGGTTCACGGTTCAGGGTGTAAGGTATAAGGTGAAGGAAGTCCCGGTCAGGCCCAGAACCGCTCACGCAGTCCCCGTTCGACGGTGACTACAAAATCCTGGACATTGGTCAGGATGGAACGGGCAGTCAGGGAGCCGCGATTGGCCAGTTTGGTGACGGCGAATTCAGACATGTCCACGGAATAAAAATAGACCGGCCTCACCTGTCCGGAAGGGAGGACCCGGTAGGAGGGCACCATATTTCCGGTGGCAATGGCATGGAGCTGGGTGGCCATGGCGATCACGGTGGTGGACCGGGAAGTCAGACGGCGCATCCGGTCCTGGGCCAGGGTGACATCAGCGACGACCTCCGGCAGGGGGCCGTCGTCGCGGATCGATCCGGCCAGGACATAGGGGATCTTTTTGTGGATCACGGCCCGCATGATTCCACTGGTTATCAGGCCATCACGGACCGCTTTTTTTATGGAACCGGCGGCAATGATTTGGTTGATGGCATCGAGGTGCTTGTAATGGCCCAGGTCGGCCGCTTTTTTGGAATAGATCTCCCGCCCCAGGGCCGTTCCGAAAAGGGACCCTTCGATGTCATGCACGGCCAGGGCATTGCCGGCCAGAAGCCCATCCACATAGCCCCGCTCAATAAGTCCCACAAAGGCCTCCCGGGCGTCATGGTCGAAAACCACCGCCGGCCCCAGGACCCAGAGGGTGAAGCCTTCCCGCCGTTCATATTCCAGGAGTTCATAGAGTTCATCGTAGTCGATGGAAAAAGAGGTTTCCCGGGTCAGGCGGGTTCGAAAGGCGAATTTGTCCCCCTGGGTCTCGGAAAAACCGAAGGCCGCGGTATGGACATAAATACCGTCTTCCCCGTTTTCCCTCCGCCCCAGGGCTACCCGGTCCCCGATCTTCAGGTGCCGGAATTCTTTGACGGCCAGATGCCCGGCGGCCTCCAGCACGACCACGCCGTCCATCCGCGATTCCTCCAGGAGCTGCCACCGGCCCTTGCGGACCTGAAAATATTCCGGATAAATAGAAGTGGCGTGATAACGGGGCGGAGCGCAGCCCTTTTGAATCACCTTTTCAAAAATCACCGGCGGTGCCTGAAGAAATCCAGGTTTGGAAAAATCAGGGGGAGTGAAATGGGGGGGTTGAAAGGCCATGAGACAAGTCTCCTTTTATAGGGTTCCAAAACGAATTCCAGAGCAGGGAGAGCTCTCCGGAAACCGGGGCTCGTAAACCTAATATCAAAAACCAATTAAATGCTAACCAAAAATATTTGAAATTTTGAAACGGTCCAAGGGGGTCTTATTTTTGGGGTTGTCCACTTAGACGCCATTTGCTTCTTTGCCGGGCCCAATATTTTAACTATTGTAGAGGCAGGCCTTCACCAAAGCCGGAAACAGGCTTGGGTGAACGCCCTGCTCCTTATGAACTTAGCTTTTGTGCCGGGATAGGGCGATGAACTACCCTTTGGACAATCCCTAAAATAAGACCCCCTTGGACCTTAGTATCGAACGTGAGAGATAAATTCTCGGACTTATGATTTTATAATCTAAACCTATTTCTATATTATTAGACAAATTTATGATAAAATATACCCCAAAAAGTAAAAAAATAGTCCTGACAGTTCTGTGAACGGTTCTTTCTAAACAAGCTTCAAAATCTCCATCCCAAAATCTTATCCCCAACCATACCGGCAATCGAGAAAGCGATTTGACTTTTTGGGCTTCAATCGGTATGCTTCCAAAATTATGGCAGCCAAGTCCTTAAAAATAGGGATCATCTACGGGGGGATCAGCGAACAGAAGGCAGGAATGGATCATTACCTCCACCAGGTCCTTCCGGCCATGAAACGGCTGGCTCCCAGTCACCGCTATATCCTGATCGATCACCGCCGACAGCAGACCCCCTTCAAAGAACGATTCGAACAGGTCATCCTGGATCTCCCCCGTCCCCCGGCCCGGGTCAGCCGCTGGAATCTTCAAATAGTTCCCCGAATCTTGCCGCAATTCGACCTGGTTTTTTCTCCGGGGCTTTACGGCCCCCTAAGGATCCCTAAAGGGGTGGCTTCGGTCATGGTGGTCCATGACCTCACCCGTTATCTGTTTCCTAATTTTTTTGCTTTCAACCCCATGCAAAAAATACTGGATCTGATGGCTTACCCTTCTATGCTGCGCCGTTATAATCATCTGTTGGCCGTTTCTAAAGCCACCCGGGAGGATCTGATAAGCCGGTTCAAAGTTCCCGGAGAAAAGATTACCGTTGCTTATCATGGGGCCGAGGAAGCCTTTCAGCTTGTGAGCCCCCAGGTTGCCAAAGAGTCCCTGGGACCATCCTACCCTGTTAATAAACCTTTCATCCTTTTCCTCGGCACCCTTGAGCCTCGAAAGAATATCCTGACTTTGCTAAAAGCCTTTGCCGGAATAATGGATCAAATTCCTCACGACCTGGTCCTGGTCGGCCAGCAAGGCTGGAAATGGGGCCCTATCTTTAAAGAGATGGAAAGGCCGGACCTGAAAGAACGGGTTCACTGGGTCGGCTATGTTTCGGATCAGGCCAGGGTCTTTTTTTACAACGCCGCGGATTGTTTGGTCTATCCCAGCTGGTATGAAGGATTCGGAATGCCCTTATTGGAAGCCATGCAGTGTGGATGCCCGGTGATCACCTCCCGGGTAAGTTCCATGCCCGAAGTCGTCGGTGAGGCCGGGTTGTTGATCGATCCCCACCAGGTGGAGGATTTGCAAGGGGCCATGCTTCGACTGGCGCGTGAGCCTGAGTTGAGGGAAAAATTGAGGAAGGCTGGATTGGAGCAGGCCCAAAAATTTTCCTGGGACACATCGGCCAAAATTACCTTGGAGGTGTTTGAGAAAGTAATAGAAAGGCAAGACCGAAAAGAAGGCTGAAGGCTGAAGACTGAAGGAACAGAAAAATATATATGTTTTTGGACTTTAGACTTAATGGCTTCGTAAAAAGCCGTCACCCCGGCGAAAGCCGGGGTCCAGTGCACTCGTACCTTATTGAAAATCTGGATTCCGGCCTTCGCCGGAATGACGAGTTAAAGCCCTTA
>JACQYK010000193.1:0-4395 GCA_016208255.1 Deltaproteobacteria bacterium
TGGGGTGTTCCTTGAGTGAGCAGTTCGCAGGCCGTTTCCACCAACACTTTCAGCCTTTCTCCGTCTGCCTTGATCGGCCTTTCCGGAGACATCCTAACCTTCCTGTCCAGGCTGCGGACAAAACCCTGGGAAACACTCACTCCTGTTCGCTGGGCAGCCAGATAAGCCCATTCCGGCGGTGTAAAACCGAGCATGGTGCGCAGAACCACAATAGAAATAGGCTCCGCCAAGGCGGCCGGCAGTACTTTGGCCGGGTCGAATTCTGAGAAACCCTTTGTCGTAGCCTTTAGCGCCTCATATCCCCGTTCGAAGACCGGATAATCTATGAATCCAAGTCCCTTGGGCATGACCAGGAATTCGGACTCCAGGCAGGAGAAAACTGCATCAATGTATCGTTCCACATCCCGCATAATTTCATTAAAGACTACTTCAAAAGGATATTTCGGCATCAGGGGCTCCGTATTTTTCGGATTTTTCTCGGGCAGCGAACAAAGAGGTTTCTAAATGCACGCTTTCCGGTTCAAGAAGATGTTTTTCAATTTCGGCCCATCCTCCGAATCGGAGCAACCAAGACGACACCGCCGCCAGTCGTTTGTTGATATCAGCCCTCTTGTCCCAGGTCCGGCGCAGGTCCCAGATAGCCAGGCGGATCAGATGCCCGTAGGCTATGCACCTCATATCTCCGGGGGTCGGCTTGACCTTGCCGTCCCGAAGTCCGGACAAATCTTCTTTTATCAAATCGGCGACCTCGGCTATGGAATTGACTATCCATTTCCGGGGCACGGTACCCGTTGACCGGCAGACAAAAACTGTGTCAATGATCGATGAACCGGTACCGTTGATATGGATGGAAGCCCCCATTTCCGCCGGACAGGGAAAGGAGGCCGAGCAGGTCAAACCGGCGTCGAGAATGGCCACAGCGATTGGATGGTAGACCGTTAGATCGTTATGGTGATAAGTGAAAGCAAGCGGGGCACCGGGTTTGAGCGCACCGGCCATTTTTTGAAAAACGGCTGACAAGCCCTGGGCAAAATGAGTAATCCCCCGCCCCATGTCTTCGTTGCCGGTCAACTCCTGGGGGTGGCGTGTGGAAAGCTTGGTAAAAGCGGTGACCTCGCCCTGGATTAAACGGCGAAGCCACACATAACAAAAATCCATCAATTCCGCATATTGAACATTCCCGAAATAAGGAGGATCGGTAAAAACCGCATCTAATGAAGAAAGGGGCAGTTTTGCCTGGGCAGCGTCGCCACAATAGAGTTTTATGTTTCGATTTTCCTTTTGACGCCCGCCGTTGGGGCGGTCTCCGATCCATTCCCCTTTGATCGGAATGATTTCTTTTTTAAGCCCCTGGTGTTTGATCTCGAAGGGATGGTCACAAAAAGTTTTGGCTTTTCGGAATTTGTCAATGATATTTGCCCAGCCGCCGCTTCCTATACAAGTGTTCGTATTGGGCCCAACGATCCCCAGAAAGTTGGATTCACACTGAATAAGCCCCACCGGAAACCCATGGACTGAAAAAATATCCAGCGATTTGAGGGCCATCGTATCATAACGACAAAGCATGTTCTGATAACGCAGCAGATCCGAGAGATTGGTGGCTAAAGCATTGCGAAGCCGACCGTTCGTGGTCCCGGCGATTATCCGGGCGGACAATTCCAAAGCGAGGAGCTGCCTGGCGTTGAACATTTCGCAGTAGTGTCTATATCCCCAGCGATGGAGCCGGTTTGTCTCGTCACCGGAAGGAATCTCATCGTCGGGGACATACCTGGCCTGAGTTTTGGCCCATCGTCTTTCGGCCTTTTTTGCTTTTTCCAAGTCGCCGGCATCGGGCGCTTTAAAGAAACGGCCGGCATGGCCTTCTCTGCAGGAAGGGCAGTAGTATTCAAGGGCAAAGAGCCGATGTCGCGGCGGCCCCTGGGTCTGGTTCGGAAAGGTATTGACGGTGCCACAGGCGGGGCATTCACAACGGTTGCGCTTGGCCGGTCCTTCCATGGAGAGTTTAGAGCGGCAATGTTGGCAAACACCGGGACTCTTTCGGTCAACCGTTTCGGTCAATTGCCCGCATCCCGGACAGACGAAGACGTTTTGGGGATGTCGCGAGTCGGAGGCCAAGAGATAGCCGGGAAATAAGTCGATAGGCTTTTGGCATTTCCGGCAGGCAATAGTTTTCACCCAAAGAAAATATTTGACTTGGGCCTCTTCAGTTCCGCAATAAAGGCATTGGGTACGGTAAAGAGGTCCGATCTCCTTTTCCAATTGACAGCGTAATGCTTCAGCCGAATGAACATAATCCTCCAGGTTAAGATGTTCGATCTCCTGTTTGACGATCCAATAGGCCATGGGGTTGATGTCGAATCCGACTATATCACAGCCCAGCCTGTTGGCCTCAATAAGCGGGGTGCCTCCGCCCATGAATGGATCGGCGATCTTGATTCCTTCCAGGTTATTCGATTGATAAAAGGCCTCCCGGAGGGGCTTATCGAGAAATTCGGAGAGCAGGAGACCGCGAAACAGAGTACCCGGCCTTCGGGCAAACCACTTATGGACGGCGATAATCGGCCGATAGTTCTGCTGAATCTGCTTTTCACGCAGGGCCAGGTCGGCTATGAAAGCGAGGTCGAAATTTTTTTCAATCATTGGGCTTGTCTCTTGGGGCAGCCCTTATCGGGAAAGAAAAACAATTTTATCTTCGTCAAATTTTTCCTTAAGCATCAGGAGTTATTTTTAGGGGTGTCAAATAGCGCACAGTTTATGCTTTTCACCCTCCTTTCGCAAGGGTGTTTTTGGCTTTGCTTATTCCATTGACCAGGTTTTTTTCTTCTTTTATAATTTCACCTTAAAAGGAGAACAAAGACAGATAGTTAATCTTTTGATTGACCCGCAAAAGAAAAGGAGGCGGTTATGACCTATTATCAACTGATTGTTGAAAAAGATGTTTCCATAGAAGTCCGTGATGGGTTGAAGTTGTGCGCCGATGTTTTTAGACCGGATGATCAAGGGAAATTCCCGGCTATCATCACCTTAGGCCCCTATCCCAAGGACATCCATTTTAAGGATTGGCACCCGGAACGGTCTTCTGATAATCCTGATCTCGAAGGTCCTTATATGCATTGGGAAAGCGTGAATCCGGAATGGTGGGTCCCCCAGGGATATGTGGTTATACGAGTCGATACCCGGGGTACCGGCAAATCACCGGGCCGTCCCAGGTTGTTGTCCATGCGGGAAGCGGAGGATTATTATGATGCCGTGGAATGGGCCGGGAGCCAATATTGGAGCAACGGCAAAGTGGCCGTCATGGGGATCTCCTATTTTGCCATGAACGCCTGGCGGGTGGCCGCCCTTAATCCGCCCCATCTGGCGGCCATCGTCCCCTGGGAAGGGGCTTTTGATCTCTACCGGGAGGCCAACCGGCATGGAGGTATTTTATCGAACACTTTTACCGGCCGCTGGCAGTCCCACACGGGTCGAACCATGCAGGAACCGGAAACCCCGGAGGAGCGAAGACAGCAGCAGGCCGCTCTGGAACTTTATAACGAGATCGTCGCCCGGAATAATCCGAATCCGGCCGATATTAAGGTGCCGCTCTTTTCCGTAGGCAACTGGGGCGGGGTCGGGCTGCATCTCCGGGGAAATATCGAGGGATATCTTGGGGCCGGTTCGCAGCATAAGTTTTTATGGATCCATTCCGGAGATCACGTGCTCCCCTTTTATTCTCTGGAGGGCCGTCTGGCGCAAAAACGTTTTCTGGATTATTGGCTGAAGGGCATTGATACCGGCATCCTCCGAGAACCCCCGATCAAGCTGGCCATCAGGCAGTACAGCGACCAATTTGTCTGGCGCTACGAATATGAGTGGCCGCCGGCCCGAACCCAATGGACCGAGGTTTATCTGAAGGCCGGCGATAGATCCCTCTCCAGGGAGAAACCCAATCAACCGGAACAGGCCGGTTATAGTGCCGAGCCTGAGGCCAAAAACACTTCCCTTCGTTTTGCCACCCCGCCTTTTGAACTGGAGACCGAGATTACCGGTCCCATGAAACTGAAGCTGTGGGTCTCATCGACTGTCGATGATATGGATATTTTTGCGATATTGCATCATCTGGATACGGATGATGCAGAAATTACCTATATGGGACAAATGGGTCATGAGATTTCCGGCGCCTATGGCTGGCTGCGGCTCTCCCATCGAAAACTGGACCCGGTAAGATCCAGACCCTATCGGCCCTTTCATACCCACGACGAGCTTCAAAAAGTGAAAGCCGGGGAGATCGTCCCGGCCGAGATCGAGATCTGGCCGGCCAGTATGGTTTTCCGCAAAGGACAACGGTTGGTGCTCGAGCTGGGATCAAAGGATGATCCCAAAATTCAGCCCTTCACCCATACGGACCCCCAA
>JACQYK010000193.1:4475-13026 GCA_016208255.1 Deltaproteobacteria bacterium
CCGGCGGGGATTATGATTCGCACTTGCTGTTACCGGTAATTCCCCCGAGGTGTTGAGTAAATAATTAAGTATCTGTTTAGATTTAGAAATTAAAAATATTTACTAGAGATGGACTCGCAAAAATTCGTCACCCCGGTGAAAACCGGGGTCCAGATGTTTTATAACAGGCTACATTTCCTGGATTCCGACTTTCGTCGGAATGACAAAAGCGGATCTTCGGAGACTTTTTGCGAGGCTCAGTTTTTATAAAAAGTGATATTGCCACAGCCCCACACGGACGGTACTGATTGGTGGGCTTGCCCCGTTCAATCTGCCTGTTATTTGACCTGGGTTGTCAACCAGTCCCGGTTAAATCGTCCGTCTGGGTCTGCCTGGTCCGTGACAAAAATAATTCGGAGGGCCTAAATGACTACTTCAAAAAAAATGCTGACCGGGAAATTGAGGGAGTTGGCCCTGGGAAAAGGGGCCGATCTCGTCGGGGTCGCCGATTTAGAACCGTCACGGGTTTTCATCGCCAGCCAGGGAAATTTTTCCCTGGAGCGCTTCCCCTATGCCGTCTCCCTGGGCCTGTTTCTTAATGATGAAATCGTTGAAAGCCATTCCCCGGATGAGCCGCGAAGAGACAGCCTCTACTGGTTTCATGTCTATGAAGTGGTTACCCGTGCCTTGGACCAACTGGGCTATACCATTTCCAGATGGCTTTCCGACCAGGGATTCCGCACCTTTCCCATTCCCTGTTCAACGCCTTATAATTTTCAAAAGCTGGAAGGGATCCTATCCCACAAATTGGCCGCCCACCTCGCCGGACTGGGATTGATTGGCAAAAACTGCCTGCTCCTGACCGATCGTTTCGGACCCCGTGTCCGTTTCATTACGGTCTTAACCGATGCCCCCCTTCAAACCGGGTCGCCGATCGATAAGCCCTGCGGGAAATGCCGGGTCTGCATCGATGTCTGTCCGGTCAATGCCTTTACCGGAAAAGAATTTCGTCCGGAAGACCCCCGCCAGGTCCGTTTTGACGCCTTTAAATGCAGTGAGTACCGCAAGGACCATCCCTGCGGACTTTGCGTTTCCTCCTGCCCCCGGGGCAAACCCCGGACAAGACAGTCCGGAGCTAACCCCAAGGATTTAAATCGGATTTAAAATCTATTTCAACTGATCGATGATATCCTCCGCGGTGCTGATGACGTAATGGGATAAATCCCTGGCCTTGGGATTTCGGGGATCGCTCCAGTCATAAAAGCCCTTGCCGCTGCTGGCGCCGAGCTCTCCGTTTTTAACCATCCGCATCAGAGTCAAGGGCGGGTACATGCGCGGATCATTGGAGGCCTGGTACATCTGAAGGGCTACGCGCAGCATGGTGGGTGCGGTAACAAAATCATGGAGCTTAAAGGTCCCCTGGGGATGGCCCAGACTGGTGTTCAAACCGATGTCACCGTCTTCAACCTTGATCTTACCCTGTTCCAACAGGCGCACCGCGTCCAGCATCTGGGGAACCAGCAGCCGATTAACCCAAAAACCCGGGATGTTGGGTGCCAGAAAAGGCGCCTTTTTCATATCCAGCAGGGTCTGGCGGGTGAACGCGACGGTTTGAGCCGAGGTCTTTTCTCCGGGAACCACCTCAACGCCTGGCATCAGCGGGACCGGATTCATCCCATGGGTAATGATGGAACGCTCCGGACGACCGCCGGCTTCGGCCATGGGGTTGATGTCCAGACTGCTGGTGTTGGACCAGAAGAAGACCTTTTCCGGAAGCTGTGGGAGATACTCGGCCAGCACCTTACACTTCAGCTTCAAGTCTTCAAAGATGACCTCCAGAAAAACATCGCAGTTTTTGGCCGCCGCGATAAAGGCCTCTTTGTCCTGGTAAGTCGTGATCCTGCTTGCGGCCCTGGTTACAAAATCCGGATCATCGATTTTAAATTTTTTAGCCACCGATGCAGCAAGCTTTTCGCACCCGGCCGCAACTCCGGAAAGACTCTCCGAATTGGCGTCGAAACAGTGAACCTCATGTCCGGTCATCGAACATTGGGTAATCCAGCCGCGTCCCATTATACCCGTGCCAAGAATCGCAAATTTCATTCTTTTCCTCCTTTTTATTTAAAAATATTGACCTGCCCCTTTAAGCAATTAAGAGCATTCTAAGATGAATTCGCAAAAAGCAAGCCACTTTGGCTTAACAGCCACCGTGCCAAAGGGTGTATTTTAATGAACTGGGCAGCCTGACCGTATTGTATTCTACCTTCCACCGTTCCACAAGTATTTTTGCTTTAACCCGCGTTTTGTAGAATTCCAGAACACTACCCGCAATTCTGCTTATTGTTTTATCCCTATATTTTGTGTTATATCCTAGGTTAAGAAACGCGTTGCTGTCCTGAAATTTTTAACTGATCATAACAAGAGTTCGAAAAGGTGAAATCAATTAATGAATCCATCCAATAAGGAGAAAAAACCATGAAACTGAGCGAACTAACCGATGTCTTGTATGATGTTGATCGTGGTCTGGCCTGGATCACCATTAACCGGCCTCATCGTTACAATTCCTTTACCAACCGTACCATCGACGAGTTGATCTGCTGTTTTAAGGCGGCCTGGGCCGATCCGGAGGCGGGCGTCATCGCTTTTACGGGAGCAGGGGACAAGGCCTTTTGTACGGGAGGAGATCAGAAACAAAGAGCAGAGACCGGAAATTACGGGCCCATGGAAACCGGCGTTTCGGAGATCGAATATTTTCATCGACTCATTCGGGATGTGCCGAAACCGGTTATTGCCGCGGTTAACGGATATGCCATCGGCGGCGGGCAGGTACTGCAGGTCCTCTGCGATATGACGATTGCCGCCGACCATGCCCGTTTCGGTCAGACCGGTCCCCGGGTCGGGTCATTTGACGCGGGTTTTGGCAGCGCTTATCTGGCTCGAATAATCGGCGACAAACGGGCCAAGGAGATCTGGTTCTGCTGCCGGCAATACGACGCGGCCACGATGAAAGATTGGGGTCTGGTCAACCAGGTGGTGCCCTTGGCCGGGTTAAAAGAGGAAGTGCGCCGCTGGGCTGATGATATGCTGGACAAGAGCCCGACGGCGCTCCGGGCCCTCAAATACTCCATTAACGCCGATAGTGATTCGATCGCCGGGATCAGCGCCCTGTCTCATATCAACCTGGAGCTGTTTGTTAAAACGGATGAAGCCCAAGAAGGCCTTAAGGCCTTTAATGAAAAACGGTCGCCGGTTTTTTCCCGGTTTCGATAATAGCCGGGGCCGGGGGACTTCCGGTAATTCTAAAAAGGCCAGCGATATCATCCCGGCCTTATTGCGGCAGCCGGTTTTTCCGCGACCCAAAGAGTGGTCCCGACCCAATCGGGGAGATGAATCGATTTCGCCGGTTCAAAGCCTGCTCCGGTCAGCCAATCCGTCCATTCAATGCGAGTATTGAGTCCGCCGGCTTCCGTGGCCAACAACACTTGAAGGGCAAACAAAGCGGCCTCAGGAGGACCGGCGCGATCAGCCTCGAGTACATAATCACGAAGGATGATACGCCCGCCTGGTTTAAGGGCGGCGTAGGCTTTCTGGATCAAAGCCGGACGTCCTTCTGGCGGCTCACCGTTCAACACCCCGAAAAAAAGCAAAACATCATAGCCGCGACCGAGATCGTCACGTTGAAAATCACCTTCTTGGACGAAGACCCGTTCGGACATTCCCGCCTTGGCGATAATTTCCTGCGCCACCGGAACAACCCGGGGCAATTCAAAAACAGTTGCCTGGAGACGGGGATAGCGTTGGGCGATGGCGATACTGTACCCGCCATGGCCGCCACCTACGTCCAACAGGCTTAGATCACGGTCTTCAGGAAGACCGAGGGCCTCGGCCACAAAGGGCGCTACCGGACGGGCCATATCGTAAAGCGCATACTCAAAAAGACGAACCCAATCTCCCGGCTGCTCGTCACGGATATTTTCTTCAGGACGTTTGCCGGTTTTGACCGCCTTGGTCAAATGCTCCCAACGGCTATAAAAAGCGCTTTCCAATTTGAGGGTTTCGGCCAGGAAAGCAGGTCCACCGGGTACCAGAAACGTCTGAACGATCGGCGCATTGAAGAATAGACCCCCTTTTTTCTCCAGCCAGCCCAAGGGGACGGCCGCATTCAGTAAGAGTTCTGTTCCCCGCCCGTCCGCACCGATGGCAGCGGCTATTTCTTCCCCGGTGTTCAGGCCCGAGGCGATGGCCTCGAACACTTTCAATTCGATGCAGGTAAACAGAATTTTCGCGGCCCGAAAGCCACGTGCCGTTTGCATCAATTGCTGCCGCTGCTGCAAAATATTAACCATATCGAGGTCTTGGTGTTGGGTCATTTTCCCCTTCCTTAAGAAGTATCGTCAACAGATGCTCCTATTCTACGGTTTTTATAGTATCGTCTCCCGGCGGCTTTGTTAAGCAGAAAATAGGTAACCCCGATAATTCTTCCCAACCTTCCCTCCGCCTTATCTTTTCTTCTTGATCCTGTCTTATTCTTGTTTTATATTTTCCAGACGAAAAAGCACCTTTAGGAGAGACTGAGATGGATAATCTTGATGGAGGCCTGGAAAAGCTTTTAGCTATTGAAAAAAGCCTAAACGAAATAGTCGAGCTGCCCCGGCTGGTTAATGAATTAAAGGAAAGGGAAATCCGGCAACAAAGGATCATCGAGGACCTTCAGGACAATGTTAACCAATACAGGACATTCCTCGAAAATATTCCCCTAAGACTCTTTTTCAAGAACAAGGACTTATCTTACAGTTACTGCAGCCAGAGTTACGCGAATGACCTGAAAAAACAACCCGAAGAAATTATTGGGAGGACGGATCACGATTTCTTCCCGTCCGATCTGGCTGAAAAATTCTTAAGAGACGATAAAAAGGTCCTCGAAGCCGGAGAATTGGAAAATATCGAAAACCAATATCTCGTCGGCGGCCAGGAGGTTATCGTTCATATGGTCAAATCTCCAGTCAGGGATGAAAAGGGGAGCATTGTTGGCCTGATAGGCCTGTTCTGGGATATCACCGAAGAGAAACACAGAGAAGAAGAAGCCATGAGAGTCCGGGCCCATCTCGAAAGTCTTTTATCCAAGCGAACGGATGAACTGGAAAAGACAAGCCAGCGACTTCAACAGGAGAGTTCGGAACGCCAACAAATGGAGAAGAGGCTCAGACAGACCGAGGAGATCCGTCAGACCATTTTTGAATGGACTGAGTCAGCCGTCGCCGTGCTGAATGAAGAGGACCTGATCATTGTGCAGGCCAACAAGAAACTTGAAGAAATCCTGGGTATCCATCGGGAAGAGATGGAAAACAAGAAATCCCTGTCGGAATTCATCGATAATGTTGATTTAGAGAGAATAAAGTATCAGTGTCTGGCCGTCAGATCGGGTTCGGATGGCATGGCCGGGAGCCGGGAATATCGGTTCGTTGACCAACAGGGGAACTGGAAAGACATCCTGGTCACCATGACCTTGATTCCGGATACGGGGAGGATTACGGCCTCTTTCCTCGATGTCACCAAGCAAAACCAGATGAGGAGAAGGCTCTCCAGTGGTCGGCGATTAAATATCGTTAAAAGATAGATAGTTAAAGACATGTTGTTTAGAAGTTCCTGCCTCATCCCGTTTTTATCAGGGAATCCCACTTTCCCCTTGACGATCTTCTTTTTCTTGTTATATTCCTACTATTAAAAAGCAGCTTCTATTAAAAATGATGATTATCAGCTTGGTTAACCAAAAAGGCGGAGTGGGTAAGACAACGATTGCGATCAACCTCGGTATCGGTCTGGCGAGGAGGAACTTTAAGGTAGGGTTTCTGGACACGGATCCTCAAGGCACCGCTTCTCAATGGCAGTCGATTGAGGGGAATGTGGCTTTTGAGGTGAGGCGCCACCCCTCTCCGGTCTCTTACGAAGATATAAAGGACGCAAACCGGAATTATGGCCTTCTGGTAATTGACACACCGCCTGCCATTGGAGAAATTACCTTGTCTGTTTTGGCCTACTCTGATCTTGCCATAATCCCTTTAGCCCCAAGCGTATTGGACATCTGGTCCAGCAGAACCACCATTGGAATGATCGAAGAGGCGAAGAAAGCAAACTCAATACTGGAAGGTAAGCTCCTCGTCAGTCGAAAGGTCCCAAGGACCAGGCTTGGCCGTGATGGAAGAGAAGCCATAGCTGCCTTGGAAATGGATGTATTCGAAACTGAGATATCTCAAAGAATTGCCTATGTCGAATCAATGATTGCCGGAGTCTCCGTGTTTCAGTACGCCCCAAAAAGTGAAGCAGCAAAGGAGATAGAGGACCTCTGTGAGGAAATATTGCAAGGAATGCAGATGAAAAGCCAAACCGGTTAGTGATTGAGGTGACTGGCTATGGTTGCGCCCGGGATAATTGTCAACTCAAGATTATTTTCATTTTTACTTTGAAGCATCATTACTCCTGCTGCCGGATGGAGGCTGGGAAGAATGGCAAAGATCAAAAAGAGGAAACTTATCTGGGAGCCTTCCACCTCCCCCAACGTCATTGGTTATAAACTCTACTGGGCGGAAGAAGGAGAAGTCAATTATGATTCTCCAAGCGCCCTGATCGGAAATGTTACCGAATTGGTCTTGCCGGAACAGGTACCCTCATTTCCTATTGTCCAAGGGTCTATCGAACTCGGCCTTACCGCCGTGAACGAAATGGGAAATGAATCAGACATGATGATAATTGCCGCCCCTTTTCAATTTTCCGCTCCGGATGCCCCACTGGGCCCAAGGCTTGAAGCGTTAAAAGAGTATCATTTCTGCCAAGGATCAAATACCCCTGGAGGAGATACCCAATCGCCGACAGACCTGACAGGTCCGGACCGGAGAGCTGATTTATCTCTGGGGAGAATTTCGGATCATTTACCTATCCAAAGATAACCGGCAAAAGAAAATCTTTGCTGCTTTGGGTTTTTGCTTCTCATATCCCTGACTAGCGTAAACCGATGATTCGTTATATGTTTTTCATAGTAACGCTCCCAGAGGACTACGTTGAAAAGACAGGGAAATCCTTAAAATTTCTTCCTGGAGTCCTCAAGCTTCCATTTTGAATAAAACAAAAGATTTCGAACCAAAATAAATAAGAGGGATATTAATGTTATTGACTTTTTACCAATGAAGATGTAGGGAATACTTAGTAATTTAACCACGTTTTCTTATTGGCAAACCTAACCGAGGAAATGTCAATGGAAAGACATTAAACCCCATTTCTCAGGAGAGAGGTGGGGTTTTATTTTCTAAGAAGGTGATGCGCATAATTGTTTTTTTTTACAGGAAATTAGTTTGGGGAGGAGGTGAAACCTTGAGATGATTTAAGTTTGATGCCAAGTAGCTTTTTAATCTCAGAAATCGGAAGGAGAGTTTGTATGAGCAGATTTAGAAACATCTCAATCATTTTAGTATTGATAACAATTTTTGGCTTAGGCAACAGTTCGTTTGCTGATCCATTTAATGGCGCAGGAGACAACGAAATAGATGCGCTCGGGTACTACTATATTATCACAGGCGGGAAATTCCCTACAGGAACTACACCTAATGGTGATAACGCTTCTGGAGGTACTTTTCGTTTTCTCCTCGACGATCCGGCCTGGGGTTATCCTATTGCTGGATGGCAAAAGGATGATTGGTTCACAGATAATGCCGGGTTCGCCCTCACTTTAAAGAATGGCGCCTCTATTGTTTATGACAACAATGGTATCGAAGATGAAACTTATGGGGATTATTATGACGCGTCCGGAAGTCATGGCACCCATGGCCTTTACAGAGGCTATTCCATGTCGAATAACTGGGATTGGATCTATGCAGGCTATTTCAAAATAACGGAACCAACAACACTTGACCAGATTATTGGCTATTTCGATCCCAATGGTTCGAGTGCTGATTCCTTCCCGTTCAACCCTTATTCACCTGCGATTCGCTATCGGATGAACATATGGTCAAATGTTGCAGGCAACCTTTTACCTGTCAATACGGGTAGTTTTACGGGAGATGTTTTTTCCACCGATAATTCACAAGGAAGCTTCTCATGGGGTGACACTGGTGTTCAACGTGTTTATCCAGGTGTTGCTGGATTTCCGGAAGCTATTTACCGTTTGGTCTTTACCTTAAAAAGTCCGATTACATTACAACCGGGAATTTACTGGTTTAGTCATGATGCAACCATTCTTCCGGTGGCTACCAACAAAGAGGCGTGCAAGAAATTGGGATGGCAGTCACTTATCAGAGCCGACTTCAGCCCATTCAAGAACCAGGGGGATTGCATCCAGTATGTTAACACCGGCAAGTAGTCTTGTCTGGAGACTTAGTAGGGAAAGGCGAACAATAAGTTTTATGTTATGGCAGGGTCACCCTTGGCGAGCCGATAGCTTAACGTGTTGAAAAAGTGCTTCACATCTATCCCCCTACGAGGTAGAATCTGGTAGGGGGATTTTTTTGATCAAAGGACCAAACCAGCTCGATGAACGTGTCCCGATAGAAGTCGGTGGGATTCAGGTCAACTTCTGTAAGAA
>JACQYK010000194.1:0-4263 GCA_016208255.1 Deltaproteobacteria bacterium
CTGAAAGGGCCTCCAGGCAACAATTGACTTTAGGGATCATCCCGCCGCTGATCGTGACGTCCCCGATGAGGCGGGGAATCTCAGACCGGTTTAAGGTGGAGATTAAACGGCCCTCTTTGTCCTTAACCCCTTCCACATCGGTCAAGAGGATCAGTTTCGGGGCCTTGAGGGCCGCGGCCACCTTTCCCGCCACCAGATCGGCATTGATATTATACGTTCGGCCCATTTTACCGACTCCGATAGGGGCGATCACCGGGATGAAATTATGAGTCTCCAGGGTGGTGATAATCTCGGTATTGACTTCCACCACCTCGCCCACCATTCCGATATCGATCAACTCCGGAGGATCATCCGGTCCCCGGCTTTTAAAAAGCTTCATTTTCTGGGCGATCAGCAGTTGCCCGTCTTTCCCGCTCAAACCAATGGCCTTGCCCCCCTGCTGATTGATCAGGTGAACGATCTCTTTGTTGATCTTGCCGCCCAGGACCATTTCGACCACGTCCATGGTCTGGCTGTCGGTGACCCGGACCCCCTGGATGAATTCGGATGATATATTCATCTGGTCCAGCACTTTTTTGATCTGGGGACCGCCACCATGAACCACCACCGGATTCAGGCCGATGTATTTCATCAGGACCATGCTTTTGGCAAATCCCGTTTTCAGGTTCTCATCCACCATGGCATGTCCGCCATACTTGATGACCATCGTCTGGTGATAGAACCGCCGGATGTAGGGCAGGGCTTCCATCAGAATGGAGGCCTTTTCATGATAGGGACTATGATTATTTTCCTGGTTCATAGGATCACCCACAAGTCTGGGGTTCAAGGTTCAAGGTCTAAGGTCCAAGGTTCAAAATCTAAGATTTAGGGATTCTGTTTTTTCCCCCTTGTACCTTATACCTTACACCCTAGACCTTTTTTTATAATATGTATCGGCTCAGGTCTTCATTCTCCTCAATAGCTGCCAGTTTATCCCGGACATATTCGGCAGTGACCGTGCATTCTTTCTCCATCCGGTCCGGGGCCTCAAAAGACAGATCGTCGAGGAGTCTTTCCATAATGGTATGCAAGCGGCGGGCTCCGATATTTTCCGTCCGCTGATTCACATGAAAAGCCGTACGGGCGATCTCAGCCACGGCCTCGGGCAGAAAGGTGAGGCGGATACCCTCGGTTTTCATCAATTCGCAATATTGAGTGATCAGGGCCGCCTGGGGCTCGGTTAAAATCCGGATAAAGTCCTCCTGGGTCAACGAATTCAATTCCACCCGGATAGGAAACCGTCCCTGCAATTCGGGGATCAAATCCGAGGGCTTGGAGTTGTGAAAGGCCCCGGAGGCGATAAAAAGGATGTGATCGGTGTGCACCATCCCGTATTTGGTGGTCACCGTCGACCCTTCGACAATGGGCAGCAAATCCCGCTGAACCCCCTCGCGAGAAACGTCCGGACCATGACTGGACCCTCGTCCGGCTATTTTATCGATCTCGTCCAAAAAGATGATCCCGGTCTGTTCTACTTTGCGGATGGCTTCTTCGGTGACCTTGTCCATGTCAATCAGGCGTTGCGATTCTTCCTGGACCAGAATCTCGAAAGCCTCGGGGACCTTAACCTTGCGGCGTTTGGTTTTCTTGGGAAAAAGATTCCCGAACATATCTTTCAGGTTGAAGTCCATCTCTTCCATTCCCGCCGTGGAGAAGATCTCCACCATAGGGATCGACCTTTGGGTGACTTCCATATCCACATAACGCTCTTCCAGCTTGCCTTCCTGAAAGAGGGTCCGCAGCTTTTCCCGGGTGGATAAGGGTTCGGGACTGGGTTTTCTAACCACCTCTAAAATTTTTTCCTGCCCGACAGGTTCTTCCGGCTTGGGAAGCTCGGTCTTGGGCGGAAGCAATAGATCCAATAACCGTTCTTCGGCAATCTCCCTGGCCTTGGAGAGGACCTTTTGTTTTTCTTCGGCCTTGATCATATTAATGGCCAATTCGGTGAGATCCCGAACCATGGACTCCACATCCCTTCCCACATAACCGACTTCGGTAAATTTGGTAACTTCCACCTTCAGGAAGGGGGATTGAGCCAGGCGGGCCAACCGTCTCGAAATCTCGGTTTTCCCGACGCCGGTGGGGCCGATCATAATGATATTTTTGGGAGCGATTTCATCCCGGATCGGCTCCGGAACCTGCTGCCTGCGCCAGCGATTCCGCAAGGCTATGGCCACCGTTCGTTTGGCCGCATCCTGCCCGACGATATATTTGTCCAGTTCGGAGACAATTTCCCTTGGGGTTAAATATTCTTTGACCAATCTACAATTCCTCCAATACGATCTGCTCGTTGGTGTAGATGCACAGGGAAGCCGCAATTTTCATGGCCTCCCGGGCAATGTCAACGGCGGTAAGGGTGGAAAAGCCCAACAAGGCCCTGGCCGCGGCCAGGGCCAGAGGGCCGCCGGAACCGATGGCCGCCACTTCCTCGTCCGGCTCCATAACATCGCCGGTCCCGGAAAGAATCAAGATATGCTCTTTATCGGCGGCCAGCAACAAGGCTTCCAGTCTTCGTAAAATTTTATCGGTCCGCCAGTCTTTGGCCATTTCCACCGCCGCCCGGGTTAAGTTTCCATTGAACTGTTCCAGCTTGGCCTCTAACTTTTCGAAGAGGGTCAGGGCGTCGGCCGTGGCGCCTGAAAAGCCGGTCAGGATTTGATCATGATACAATCGCCGGATCTTTCGGGCTTTATGTTTCATTACGGTTTGTCCCATCGTGACCTGCCCGTCCCCGGCAATAACGACCTTTCCCTGATGACGCAAGACCAAAATAGTGGTTCCTTCAAACATCTTACCCCCTTGGATGGGCCTTTTGATAGACTTCCAGCAGACGACTCATGCTGATATGGGTATATTTCTGCGTGGTGGAGAGGGAAGCGTGTCCCAACAGTTCCTGAACGATCCTCAAATCGGCCCCGGCGTTCAACAAATGGGTGGCAAAGCTGTGACGCAGGGAATGGGGACTGATGGACGGAGACAGATTTCCTTTCTCCACTCTTTTTTTTAACCGGCGGGCGATGGTCCGATCGCTGAGCCTTTTCCCAAACCGGTTCAGGAATACGGCCTGATGATCGCTTATTTTAAATTCCGAACGTTGTTCAGCTTGTTCCAGCGCCCGATGATAGGTTGTTAAAGATTGGATGGCCCGCCGTCCCATTGGGACCACTCTTTCCTTTCCCCCTTTCCCCATGACCCGGAGCAGTCCGAGGGAAAGATCCAAAGAACTCCAATCCAAACCGGTTAATTCCATTAAACGTAAACCCGAGGCATAAAAAAGCTCCAGAAAGGCCTGATCCCTGAGTTCCAACCAGGATGCGTTGACCGGTTCCTGCAGGAGAAGGCCCACCTCCTTTTCCGAAAGGAAGGGAGGGATCGTTTTCTCAATCTTGGGCGTTCGGATCCGGGAGAAGGGGTTTTCCAGGATCCAGCCCTTTTTCTGGGCATAGCCGAAACAGGAACGTAGGGCGGCCAACTTTCGAGCCACGGTGCTTTTTTTGTTTCTCTGATGGAGCTGGGCCAGAAAACCTCTTAACAACGGCAGATTCAATTGATCGGTTTCCTCCACGTCATGAGTCCTGAGATAATTTAAAAACTCCGACAAATCCTGACGGTATCCCCGCAAGGAATGAGCCGATAACCGCCGTTCGGCCTCATTCTGCTTAAGGAATTCCTCAATGATTTGACGGATTAAGGTCATGACTCCTATTCTCCTTAAAAAATACTAAGTTAAACATAAATAATAAAAAATGTCCATAAAAAATGCGCCCGGCGGCCGGGCGCATTTTGTTAAATTTCTGGATGAAAAAACCAAACCTATTTGAAATTGCGGGTATCGAAAGTTAGAGATAAATTCTCAGATTTATGGCGTAAGCATCTAATTATAGGAGGTCAGTCGAGGAATATCATCCCCTCCGGATTTTGGCCCCGGCCTTCAGCTCTTCTTCTTTCATGAGGAAAAGGGCATCGAGCAAGGCTATCTGAAAGCTGCCGGGGGCCGAGGCCCGGGCCGCCGCCATTTCACCGGCCAGACCGAAGTAAGATAATCCGGTGGCGGCCGCCTCCAGGGGGTCCGGATCAACGGCCAGGAAGGCGGCGATCATGGCCGTGGCCGTACATCCTGTCCCGGTGATACAACCCATCAGGGGGTGGCCGTTTTCTACGCGAAGCACCTGCCGGCCGTCGGTAATCAAATCCACGGCCCCGGTGATGGCCAGGGTGGTCTTC
>JACQYK010000194.1:4298-12756 GCA_016208255.1 Deltaproteobacteria bacterium
TGGTCTTCAGATCCGCAGCCAAAGACATGGCCGTCTCGGTGGCCTGATCCACCGTGTGAACGGAGTCCACTCCTTTGGTGGAGACCATTCGATTTTCTCCCAGCGAAAGCACCTCCGAGGCATTACCTCGAAGGACCTGGATCGAAATTTCTTTCATGATCCGCTTGGCGGTATCCGTACGCAGTTTGGTGGCCCCTGACCCGACAGGATCCAGGATCACCGGGACCTTAAGGGCATTGGCCCGTTTTCCGGCTTTTAGCATGGCCTCGATCCAGGGAGGGCTTAAAGTCCCGATATTGATCACCAGAGCCCCGGCCAGGGCCACCATTTCCTCCACCTCATCTATGGCATGGGCCATGACCGGGGAGGCCCCGCAAGCCAGCAGGGCGTTGGCGGTATAGTTCATGACGACGTAGTTGGTGATATTATGAATCAGTGGTTTCTTTTCACGGACCCGCTTCAAATTCTCGGCGGCCTTCCGGGCCAGGGCTTGATCGAACATTTTAATTTTTCCTCCTTGGAGATTGGAATCAATTGATTTTTTTGTGCTGTTTTCCCGGTAGGAAAACTTTCATTTAAAACATAAATTTATTATAAGATTTTAATGAAGCTAAATCGACCCGTTTTTTTAACCTAAACGAAAATGATCCCAACCCGAAGAAGGGACCGGATGTCTTGAACCATCCGGATGGATCATCGATATCCCGCGGGCCTCGGAAGTGATCCTCCCCACTTCGGTCAGGGGGACGGGAAGACCACAGCGGTCTGCGAGGGCACGAAGGGGGGCCACATCTTCCAGCCGGCAGGTGACCACCAATTCGTAATCATCGCTGTCACCGAGGAAAAGGTCATAAGGATCCCGGGCCAGGGAAAGGGCCGCCTGTCTCAGCGGATCACTGATGGGCAGTTTTTCTTTTACCAAGAGGGCTCCCACGTTGCTCTCCACACAAATATGCCCTAAATCTCCGAGAAATCCATCACTGGTGTCGATCATAGCCGAAGCCAGTCCGGCCCGGGCAATCGCCGCTCCCAGTTGGGCCCGGTGGGAAGGGGTGTTGTATATCCTGACCAAAGGGTGCTTCAGCAGATCAGGGGCAGGGGGGGATCGAAGCAGAAGCTGGAGACCGGCAGCCGCCTGCCCCGGAAACCCGGTTACCAGGATGACATCGCCCGTTCTGGCTCCGGAACGGCGTATGCTCTTTCCCTGCTCCACTTCTCCGATCAGGGTGATATCGATAAAGATCCCATTCCCCGAGTGGGTGAGGTTCCCGCCGATGATCGAGGCGCCAAAGGGGTTCAGTTCCAAAAGAAATCCGCGATAAATCTCAAGCACCTCCCGGATTAAACGATCGGGATTCAGTCCCAGAGAAATCAGGGCGTAAAGGGGGTGGCCGCCCATGGCTCCGATGTCACTGATGTTCACGGTCATGGCCCGGCGCCCCAGGTCCAGGGGGCTGATCTGTCCGGGCAGATAATGGCGGCCTTCAACCAGACTATCACAAGTGACCAGAAGTTCATAGCCGGGGCGGGGAAGGAAGGAAGCGGTATCATCGCCGATTCCCATGGTGACTCGTTCTGACCGAAGTCCTTCCCTGTTCAGGAGATCATGGATTCTCTCAATCAGGGGGAATTCTCCGATATCTTTTATTCGCTCAGACATGACCGCCGGACTCCAACATCCTTCGCAAATTTCGGGCGGCCTCCCGGGGATCTTTTTGACAACAAACCGCCGAGATGACGGCCACCCCGTGAACGCCGGTTTGCATCACCCGGGGAATATTTTCCGGAGTAAGGCCGCCGATGGCGATGATCGGCAGGGAAATTTCTCCGACCACCCTTTCCAGCAGATCGAGCCCGCTGGCCGGGGCGGCGTCCGCCTTGGAGGTTGTGGGAAAGACCGGACCGAACCCGATATAATCCGCACCATCCCGGAGACATTTGCGGGCCTCCTCCAGGGTCCCGGCCGATCCCCCGATAAGGACCTTCTCCCCCAGTATTTTTCTGGCCAGAGGAATAGGGAAATCCTCCTGGCCCAGATGGATCCCTTCGGATTGAATGGCCAGGGTCCAGTCCAGCCGATCATTGACAATAAAAGTCACCCCTGATTTCTGACATAAGTCTTTCAACTGTCCGGCGACCTTGATCATCTCTCTGGAAGGCCCTGCTTTTTGTCGAAACTGGATGGCGTCAGCTCCTCCGGCAATGGCCAACTCAGCCAGCTCCAAGTGCGAGAAACGGGTTTGCAGGAGGGTGTCGGTCAGTACATGGAATCTTCCTATTTTTTTCATTTTGATTACCTAGGAATAAAAGAGAGTGATGGCTCTTACCTTGAATATTATAGATAAATTTTTAGATTGATACGGGTTAGTTTCTGACAAATTAAAACATATCCACCGGTTAAAATCAATCCCAAAAACTGCCTTCCCCTCCTTCATGGTCGCCCTTTCTTTTGAAAAAATACTCAACGCCGGTTAGGGAAATGGGGGATCAATAGATTTATGAACCCGTAATAAGTCGCCCATGGCCCCTTTGCGTCATTCCCGTAGAAACGGGAATCCAGTATTTTTGATTAGTTACGAATGATCTGGATTCCCGCCTGCGCGGGAATGACGACTTTTTAAGAGTCTGAGAATTACAGGTTAAACCAGAAACCGGGGCAGTGTCCGGATTTGGGCGGGACACTGCCAAAAACCGGGGTAGTGTCCTGATCAGGGTGGGACACTAACAAAATAACCGGGATGAGACCATCGGTTTGTGGTATCATGGAATTAGAAAAGGGTCCCCCTGTCGGGTGAACTTAAACGGTAAAAAAAGATTCAGCTTGAAAGTTTGGCATCCATGGTAACCCTCCTGATCGTCTATCACTCCCAGAGCGGTAATACTCTTAAAATGGCCGAAGCGGCAGTCAGAGGGGCCAGGGAGATAGAAGGGGTCAAGGTCATTCTAAAAAAAGCCTTGGAGACCCGGGAAGAAGATCTTCTGCAATGCGATGGCCTGGTGCTGGGTTCGCCGGAATATTTCGGATATATGTGCGGGGCGCTGAAGGACTTATTTGATCGAACCTATGAGAAGGTCAGGGGCCATAAAAGGATCTTCCGCAAACCCTATGCTGTTTTTATCAGCGCCGGTAACGACGGCCAGGGGGCCCTGATGAATATCGAAAAGATCTGCCTTGGGTATCAATTCAAAAAGGTCTATCCGCCGGTCCTGGCTAAAGGCCCGGTCAGTGAAGAAATCCTGTTGCGATGCGAGGAACTGGGCAGGACCATCGCGGCAGGGTGCGAGGCGGGGATTTATTAAAAGATAGAATTCAGAATTCAGGAGTCAGAATTCAGAATAAAGAAGATTTTTTAATCGGTTTTGAACTTATTCTGAATTCTGGCTCCTGGCTCCTAGATTCTCAAGTTTTGAATATCTGGTTGCAGGCATCAAAGCGATTATAATCCTTCGCCAAAAACTATCAAGAAATCTCTTATTTAATCGCCAAAAGTTCGATAGTGAAAATCAGCACCGCGTTCGGTCCAATCTTGGGACCCGCTCCTCGTTCCCCATAGGCCAGCTTGGAAGGGACAAAAAGCTGCCATTTCGACCCGACCTTCATTAATTGCAGCGCTTCGGTCCAACCGGGAATTACCCCGTTGACGGGAAAGGTGGCCGGCTCCCCCCGCTTGTAAGAGCTGTCGAATTCGGTACCATCGATTAAAGTTCCCTGATAATGGGTGCTCACCTTGTCAGTGGCCTTGGGGGTTTTGCCGGTTCCCTCTTTAATCACCTTGTATTGTAATCCGCTGGCCAGGGTTTTAACGCCTTCCTTCTTTTTGTTTTCGGCCAGAAAGGCTTCCCCTTCTTTTTTGTTTTTTTCACCCTGGGATTTCATCATTTCGGTCTGTTTAGCCGCCATTTCTTTTTGAAAAGCGGTCATGGCCGTGCGCATTTCTTCTTCACTCAGCAGGAGCTTGCCTCCTGAAACAGCATCCTTAAACCCTTTAAATAAGATATCCAGGTCGATTTCCATCGGCAGTTGTTTTACATTGTTGCCGATATTGGTCCCGATGGCGTAGCTGACTTTGTCTTTCTGACTTTTCAGTTGAATGTTCTCTGCGGCCGAAACCGATGCGGCCAGGAAAAGAATGCTGATGATCCCGATTAACCAAGATTTCATAAAAAACTCCTTTATTAATTTGATTACTTGCTAAAAAAGGTTAATTTAGCACTTTCCGGCCGGTTTGTCAAACGAAGAAAAAAATGCAGTTTTAAAAGGGGGGAAAATTATTTCACCCTAAACTCAACCGAATCGACCACCCGATTTCCCCGGTCGATAATAGACACCAGATAATTTCCCCGTTCCGGTTTCCAGAGGAAGAAAGGATCAAAGATACCGGTTTTTTGGTCGTTGATCATCCATTGATACCGTCCGGCCGAAGGAAGAAATCGAAAAGGGACACGCTGCAGTTCTTCGGGGATCTCAGGATCGAGGTGGATCAGCATTGCATCCGTCGGCGAGGTGATCCGCGGTTTCTGAAAAGGGGAACCCGCCCGGATCGGAGAAACCGGTTCGGTCCCTTTAATAAAAAAGTCTTCCCGGGGAGGCTCCACCTCCGGATGAAAGGCCACCCGGGCAACGATCAGGCCCTCCGGCGGTTGGGGGGGATGGGAGGGCCGGTCGCTATGAAGAAAATTCATGATCGCCAGCCAGACCGGCGCGGCTCCGGAAACACCGCTCACATTTCTCATCGGCTCTCCGGAAAAATTACCCAACCAGACTCCGACGGTATACCTCTCCGAATAGCCGAGGCACCAGTTGTGTCTCATGTCTTTGCTGGTTCCGGTCTTGGCCGCCGTCCAAAACCGGGTCGCTAAAGGGTTTTCAAGTCCGAAGGTGGGGCTTCGGGCTCCCCGGTCGGAGAGGATGTGGGAGATGATATAGGCCGCTCTTTTATCCATGACCGCTATGGGTTTTTTGGCCGTCTGATCAAGGCGAAGTTTCAGGGGGCTTGATCTTCCGCCATTGGCCAGGGTCCGGTAAGCATTGGTCAGTTCATAAAGGGAGATATCCGCAGAGCCGAGGGCCAGGGAATAGCCATAATATTCCGCTTCTTCGGAAAGGCTGGATAGGCCCAGCTGCTTGAGGCGGTCCCAAAAAGAATTCAGGCCGACCAGAAACAGGGTTCGCACCGCAGGGATGTTCAATGAAGCGGACAGGGCGGTTCTGGCACTTATCCACCCTCTGAAAACCGGTTCGTAATTTTGGGGGACGTAAAGTCCGGTTGAGGTGGAGATCTGAAGCGGGGAGTCCTCCAGGAGGGAGGCGGTCGTCAGCAGGCCTTTTTCAATAGCCAGTTGGTACAGAAAGGGTTTGAGCGTCGACCCGGCCTGTCTCAGAGCGATGATCCCGTCCACCCAGAGGGCGCTGGAGGTCTGACCGCTGTTGCCAACATAAGCCAGGATCTCTCCGGACCGGTTGTCGACTACCAGGACAGCCCCGTCCGATACATGACCCTCTTTCAGGTCGGCCAGATAGTGGTTGAGGGTTTCCAAAGCAAATTGCTGCAGCCTACCATCAAGGGTTGAAACAGCTTGAACCTTGTTTCCTTTTAAGAGTATTTGAGCCACCTGGGGAGCAAGGGCCATGGCCGGTTTGATCGGGTAGGGGGGGTGAAGCCTGCTCTTTCCCAATTCTTCAATGGTCTGGCAATCGGTCTGGGCGCCCAGGGATCGGGCCAGGAAGCAAGCCCGTTTAATAAGGCGTTCAACCGGCGCATTGGGAGAAGCGATCAAGGAGGCCAGGATCAATGACTCGGCTTCATTTAAGCCGCTGGGCTCCTTGAGGAAAAGGCCTCTTGAGGCCGCGGCCATTCCCTGAAGTTCACTTCTATAGGAGACCAGGTTCAGATAAGCCTCCAGGATTTGCGCTTTGGACCATGATCTTTCCAGCGCCCGGGCTGACCGGATCTGGTTCCATTTTTGTTTTAAAGTGCGCCTGGCCGCCGGTGTCTTGAGTTTTTTATCAAGCAGGGAGACGAGCTGCATGGTAATCGTACTGGCCCCCCTGGTCCCCGGTGACCAGGGGTTTTTCAAGACCGAGGAAAATATCCCGGTCCAGTCGACGCCCTGATGCCGGTAAAATCGGCGGTCTTCCACCTGGAGGACCGCCTGAAGAAGGGCCGGAGAAACGGCTCGGAGATCAATCCACTCCAGCCTCCGTCCCTTGCTTGAGATTCTCAACTCGTGGATGATCCGGCCATAACGGTCCAAAAGCAGGGCATCCGATTTCTGATAGGAGTCTTTCACCTGTTCGAAGGAAGGTTGTTTTGATAAGTTTCCCGCAGTGATGATCAAAATCACCGGAAGGACAAGGAGCGGGGCCAAAAACAGCCCAGCCCATTTTATGATTTGATTTTTTTTCATAGAGGGAAACTTTCAACCAATCTGTTGAAAAATCCAGCCAAACATATTTGAAATTTGAGGGGCTTCTATCCTTTCCTTGAGTTTCGAACTTTAACTTTTGAACTTTGCCTTTTGACTTTCAATTAGATTTATGGTCCGATCTCCATCCTCCGGTTCGGCCATTCCCCGAACATCTCGGGGGCGTAGAGGGCCTCAACCCTGGTTTCGGGCAAATAAAAGGTGCCCCCGTTATTGAGTCTCAGGGTATATTCGACGGTCCATTTCCCTTTGGGAACAAACTCATAATAAACCCGTAAGGCTTCCAGGGAACGCTCCCGGAAGGTCTCCCAGACCCGTCCCCGCTCCAATTCCTCCCTGGTCAGCAGACTGGAATCCCTTCCCAATCCCCCTCCCAGGATCATAGAACCCGCCGGTATGGGATCGTTGAGCACCACCCAGGTCATGTCAGCCTGTGCTTCCAATTCGAGATGAACCCGGACCACATCTCCTTTATTCCAGGTCTTCCCGCTTTTATGTTCAAGGGGTATCCATGTTTTTTTAATGGTATACCCGCTGGAAACAGGCTGCTGGAGAGGGATGGCCGCCATACTCCGGATGGTCGCCCAGGGGCTCCCGCTGCCTTGATGGGTTATTCGCAGGGTGTCTTTTTTAGAGGGCCAGGGGAATACCACCTCCTGCCCGGCGGGGTTCTTGATCCAGTCTGTGAATTCGGATTTTTTATCGAGGGCTGCTTCGGTGCGGCCGGTAACGGGGACCGATTCATATAGGGTTTCAAATTTCTTGACGGCCAAAAGACCCCAGGCATTGGCCAGGGTAGTCTGCCAGCGCCCTCTTTTCATCCTTCCCAGCAGACCCTGGGCGAATTTGGCCTGATCGTTTTTCCAGCCTTCCAGGCGGAGGATAGTGAGTAAGGCCCTGGCCGCGTTCGTATCCGGGGTGGTCATGAGCCACCAGAGATTGTCCGATTTTTCCGTTGAAAAATTCAGGACCGTTCCTTGCAGATTCATTCGGGAACGGAGAATCTGCTCTGTCTCTTTCCATTTTTTTGTCCGGTCGGGAATATCTTTAACCCGGGACAGGATATTGATCCAATCCAAGAGGGCTGAGGTCGGCCAGAGATTGGGTTCAATGGTAACAGGTCCCAGAAGGGTTTTGTCGGCCGCTCCAAAACGGGAAAGGGCTTCCAGAGCAGTCAGCTTTCTCAGGGAGAGGTCGGCCGTGGGAAGGGTGGCGTAGCGATTGACCCGGCCTTCGATAAAACCTTTAAGTCCTTTAAGCATTTTTTCTCTTATTGGTTCGGGGATTTCCAAGCCGGCTTCCTGGCTTATGGAGAGCAGATAAGCGGTCAGCCCGTCGTTCCCCTGCCTCATCACCGGAAAAAATTTAGCCAGGCCGTCATCGTCCAGGAAGGAGGGCAGAGCGGACATCAGGGACCGCCAAATTTCTTTTTCCTGAAGGACAACCGCCCTGGAAATTTTCTGTTCCAGGCAGCTGTAGGGATATTCTTTCATATAGGCCGTGACCCCGTTCAGACTCTGAGAGAGTTTCGGCCTTAAAAGAAGATTCACTCCCCCCTGACCGGGGAGGGCATCGAAGGGCCTCTCAACCGGCAAGGAAAAAGGGTCTTTAATCCTGGTCAGGGTGGCCTGGAAAGGACGGATTTTAACGGCCTGGGCGACTTTTTGAGATACCTTGATTCGGTCAAAGGCCGGTCCATCGGTTTGCTGGATCGAGGCCTGGTAATCCAAATTCTCCAGGCCTGAAGGGACCGTGATCTCCCAGCTTATTTCTTTCGCTTCTCCGGCCCGAATCGAGGTTCGTACCGGTTCCAGTTCTTTTTTCCCAGTGAGGGGATTGACACTCAACCGGGCCACAACCTCCATCTCTTTATCGGAGGCATTTCTGGCGGTGAATTCCGCTTTGAACCGGTCCTCTTCCCGGACCAGGGGAGGAATTCCGGAAAAGATCATTAGATCCCGATGGGTCCTGATGCTGGTTCCTCCGCTGCCGAACAGCCCTTGCCCCGCGTTGGCTACCGCCATGATTTTAA
>JACQYK010000195.1 GCA_016208255.1 Deltaproteobacteria bacterium
TTATCAAATCCAAAAAGGTCCGCAGTGTCCCACGGAAAATGCGAGAACTGACTCGTAATATCCGCCTGGTATTCGACTACTTACGGATGACAGAAAACTCATGCCCCACTCACGCTTGAAAAGGAGAACAAATTTACCGTGAGGAGATAAACGACCGTTCGAAGCAAACTGCTTTCTGAATTGTTTGTTCTAATCTCAGGAGTTTATAAGAGAAACCGACAAATTTGCCATCGGGAGAGAAAACAAGGAGATACTCAATGGCAGAAAACAACGAATTGGAAAGAACGCTCTGAGCGGCGGCCGATAAGCTGCGCAACAGCATGGATGCGGCGCAGTATAAGCACGTCGTTTTAGGGTTGATCTTTCTCAAATACATCTCCGATGCCTTCAACGATCTGCACGAGAAACTGAAAGAAGGTAAGGGGGAGTTTGAAGGGGCAGACCCGGAGGATCGGGACGAATACCTGGCCCACAACATCTTCTTCGTGCCTGGGAAAGCCCGTTGGCAATTCCTTCAAGACCGGGCCAAGCAACCGGAAATCGGCAAGCTCGTTGACGAGGCCATGGAGGCCATCGAGAAAATCAACCCTCCACTCAAAGGCGTTTTACCCCAAATTTACGCCGATCCCGATTTGAGCAAGCAGCGTTTGGGTGAGTTGATCGACCTCATCGCAACAATCGGATTTAACCAGGATGGCCATCAATCACAGGATTTACTCGGGCGGGTGTATGAATATTTCCTCGGCCAGTTTGCCGACGCGGAAGGCAAGAAAGGAGGGCAATTCTGGACTCCACAAAGTATAGTCAAGCTTCTTGTCGAAATGCTGGAGCCCTACAGGGGACGCGTTTATGACGGGTGCTGCGGTTCGGGCGGCATGTTTGTCCAGAGCGAGAAGTTTGTCCTCAGCCATCAGGGCAATATCAAAGATATTTCGATTTATGGACAGGAGTCGAACCCCACGACCCTGCGTCTGACCAGGATGAACCTGGCCATTCGCGGCATCGACGCCCAAATGGAACTGGGCGATACCTTTCTGAATGATAAGTTCAAGGACAAGGATTTGAAGTTTGATTTTATCCTGGCCAATCCCCCCTTCAACATCAGTGACTGGAGCGGCGAGCACTTGCGCAATGATCCCCGCTGGAAATACGGGGTTCCGCCCGTGGGTAACGCCAATTATGCCTGGCTTCAGCACTTCGCCCATAAGCTCAGTCCCAGCGGAACTGCCGGGATTGTTCTGGCCAACGGTAGTATGAACAGCAACACCGGCGGTGAAGGCGATATACGAAGGAATATGATCGAGGCAGGATTGATAGACTGCATGGTGACCCTTCCCGCGCAGCTTTTCTACAACACCATGATTCCCGCCTGTCTCTGGTTTCTGGCGCGCAACAAGACCAATCACAAATTTCGTGACCGCTCGAAAGAGATTCTCTTTATCGATGCCCGTAAGCTGGGCACGATGATCAACCGCCGAAACCACGAATTGACCGATACCGATATCACTCTCATTGCAGGCACCTACCATAGTTGGCGCAACAAAAACGGTGGATATGAAGACAAGGCCGGTTTCTGCAAGTCGGCAACCTTGGAAGAGGTGCGTAAAAACAGCTATGTGCTCATGCCCGGTCGTTATGTGGGAACAGAAATAGAAGCCGGCGATGGTATTCCATTCGATGAAAAGATGAAAGCCCTTACCTCGAAGCTGGCCGAACAGTTCGCCGAAGGGGCAAAGCTGGAAAAGATCATTCGAAAGAACCTGAAAGGGATCGGGTATGAGTTTTGATATAAGGTTCGACAACGAATACAAGGCCTGGCTTACCGAGATCAAACTGAGAATTCGCAATGCTCAGATAAAGGCTGCCTTAGCGGTAAACACGGAACTGCTGAGGTTCTACTGGGGGCTCGGGGTGGATATTGTAGTAAAGCAGGCGACCGCCAAATGGGGTAGTGGTCTCCTTGCCCAACTCAGCAGGGATTTGATGGCCGAATTTCCCGAAATGAAGGGGCTTTCTGAACGGAACCTGAAATATGTCAGACAGTGGTATCTCTTCTATAGCCGACGTGAACCAATTGGGCAACAACCCGTTGCCCAATCTCGTCTTGCGGTGTCTGCGAAACAAGCTGTTTCGCCAATTGGGCAACAGGTTGTTGCCCAAATTACGGCCATCCCCTGGGGACACAATATCGCAATCATCACGAAATGCAAGGATATGAGTAGAGATGTGGGAGATCGAAAAGATTGATTCCAAGTAAGGAGAGTATGCTAAAAAACAAGATCGGAATATTAGTTTGTTTGGTGGCTCTTGGATTTGTGTCCCTTTCCTGTCAGGGTCGGCAGCCAATCCGCTCCACTGAACCGGCGGCAACAAAGAGTGTGTCTGCCCTCGCACCGGGCCATATGACCGTTCGGGTCAAGATCCTGCAAGAGCAGGGCGGACGGGTCAGTTGGCAGGGCAGGCAGAACCTTATCGCCTTTGACTCGGGCGGCTATGAGGGGCGAACAGAGGTTTACAGCGTCAGGCTGGATGGGTCAGACAAACGATGTCTGACTTGCGGCCGAACCGATCTGCCCCAACTACAGAACGGCAACCCGGAATGGCATCCCTCGTGTGATTTCATTGTCTTTCAAGCCCAGGACCCAGGCTTGAAACTGCCGCCGGGCCCCATTGGAAATTTTATGGCCAGTCCGGGTATCGGCATCAACAACAATATCTGGCTGATGAAGGCCGATGGATCGCAATTTTGGCAGGTGACCCGGGTACAAAATCGCAGTGGCGTCCTGCATCCCCAATTTTCAGCGGACGGCAAAAAAATTTGCTGGAGCGAAATTATCAGACCCGGAGGAAGATTGGGGGGACAGTGGGCCGTTAAACTCGGTGATTTCCTGGTCGAGAAGGGGGAGCCGGTGGTGAAAAACATTCAAACCCTTACCCCCGGCAGTTTCGAGTTATACGAGACGCACGGCTTTTCTCCGGACAACAAAAAGCTCATTTTCACCGTGGTGCCCCCAGGGAAGTATTATTTTGATATGGAGATTTACACCTATGATCTTTCGACCCAACAACTTACACGCCTGACCGAGGACGCGGAATGGGACGAACACGCCCATTATTCCCCTGACGGAAAGTGGATAGCCTGGATGAGCAGTGCCGGCATTCCCCAAGTTAAAACCCGGTCCTTTTTAGAGATGGCCCGAAATCCCCTTAAGACCGATGTCTGGATTATGAAGGCCGATGGGTCCGACAAGCGGCGGCTGACCTGGTTTAACGATCCGAAGGCCCCGGAAGCACGTCTCGCGCCTCGAGGTCTCATCGTCGGCGATATTTCCTGGGGACCGGACAATAAATCGTTCGCCGCGAAAATCCAACGGGGCCGCATTGAATCCATCGTGCTGGTCGAATCCGAGCCCTGAGCAGATTTTACTTTCCTATTAAAAGTGAGGTTCTTTCAACTCTTTTAAATTTCGTCAGACCGGCGAAAGCCGGTGTCCAGAATGCATTGAAAAAACTGACGTCATGGGATTTTGCAAAAGCCTCACGTATCTTCCCACAATTTGGAGGGGGTCCGTTTAAACGATCCCTTCACTCCGGAAGGCCTCTATTTCTTTCTTACTATATCCCCCTATTTTCGTGAGGATCTCTTCAGTATGTTCCCCGATTTCCGGGGCCGCGCTGGTCGTACCTGCAAGGCTTTCGCTGAAATGGACGGGGTAACCGGGGATCTTGATCTTGCCCATGGCGGGATGTTCAAAGTCCGTCAGGTAACCATTCTCCAGGATCTGAATGACGTCGACTAATTCCAGCAAGTTGTTGACCCCGGCACAAAAAAGATCATATTCAGCAAAATCTTTCAGCCATTCGTCCCTGGTTTTGGTCGCGAACAATCGGTCAAACAGGGTGACCAACTCCTCCGCTTTCTCGAGTCGTTTGTCCTCCGTATCAAACCGGGGATCATTTTCAAGGTCGGGACGTCCCATGACCCGGCAAAAGGGCCCCCAATGCCTGCTTGGCGGCGTCAGGGTCAGCATGATCCAGCGGTCATCCGAGCAACGGTAATAGTTTCTCATGGGATGAGCTTGGGATCGCTGGTGACGGGGAATTTCGAATTTCCCCAGTTGGGCGGTCAGCACATTGAAATAGAGCAGGAACATGGCTGAACCCAGAATCGAGGTATGAACCTCCTGTCCTCTCCCGGTCCTTTCCCGCATAAAAAGGGCGGTGATAATCTGGTGGCTGACCATAATGGCCGTAACCTGATCGATAAGACCGAATTGACAGACCACGGGCGGCATATCGGCCTCCCCCATGGAATACATGAGGCCGGATCTGGCCTGCCCCTGGTAATCGAACCCACCCTTGTCCCTATCCGGCCCTTTCGGCCCGAAGGCAGAAACCGAGGCATAAATGAGCCGTTGATTAAGGGTCTTGAGCTGAGGGTAGGTTAGGTTCATCTGCTCCACGGCCTGGCGGCGCATATTGGTCATGAAGACATCGGTCCCTCTGACCAGGCGATAGAGGATCTCCTGACCTTTGTTAGTTTTCAAATCGATAGTGATGCTCTTCTTGTTCCGATTGGCCCCTTCATTAAAGAGGGTTCTGCCGCCCGGAAGTTCGAGGGGGACGTTTCCAACGTATTTCATCTCCCGAAGCGGTTCTCCTCCGGGCTGTTCGACCTTGATCACCTCCGCCCCCAGATCTCCCAGGATTGCCAGTCCTCCCGGGCCGGCATGATAAAGCCCGCAATCGATAGCCAGGATTCCTTCCAAAGGCCTTTCCATTATTCCTCCCTCTTGTTAAATTCATCAATCTTCTGATAATCAGGGGGCCTTTTCTCCAAAAAGGCCTTCATGCCCTTATGGGGCTCATCGGTCTGAAAACATTCCCGAAAAGCCCTGATCCCCGCGGTAATGGAATCACTGAGCGTCAACTCCATCCATTGGGAGATCAGTTTTTTTTGCAGGATCATGGCCGTCGGTCCGTTTCTCAGGAGTGCTTCGGCCCAATTCAGGGTCGCTTCCTGGAGGGCCTCCTGAGGCACCCTTTTGTGGATCAACCCGATTCGTTCGGCTTCAGCAGCATCGATCATTCCGCCGCTATAAACCATTTCCGCGGCCCGGCCAAGGCCGATTAACCGGGGCAGGAGGGCGGCCTCGATTACCGAGGGAATGCCGACCCGGACTTCAGGCATCCCAAACCGGGCCGTTTCCGAAGCGATCCGCAGATCACAGGCAGCGACCATCTCCAGGCCGCCTCCCAGGGCATATCCATTGATGGAGGCCATGACGATTGGTTTGGCCTGGCGGATAGCCAGAAAGCAGAGGTGCAGGTCGGTGATAAACCTTTCCGCCCCCTCCGGATCCAGATCCATCATGGCCCGGACATCGACTCCGCCGACAAAGGCCCTGTCCCCGCTTCCGGTCAAAATAATGAGGCGAATGTCTTTCCGTGTCCCCCAGTCTAAAATGGTTTCCGTCAGTTTAAGGATGAGTTCGTGGGTTAAAGTGTTCAGGGACCGGGGGCGATCGATGGTGATCGTCACTATCGGATGTTGGGGATCGATTATTAACATCGGGGGCTCTTTCATAAGATTTAGGTTGTAAGTTTTTTTAGAATCGATATATTTAGGTTATCATAAATGGACTTCATTCGGAAACATAAAAAGAAATGGAAAAGAATTTGAAATATTTGCCAACAGGGTTCCTGCTCAATGACCGACGGGGTAACCCCTTTTAAGAAAGGAGAAGTAAAAATGGAAGAGAGCCAAAAAGAATTGTCCAGGAGGAATTTTTTGGAACTGGTAGCGGTCGGCGCCGCCGGGGCGGCCGTTTCCGGCCTGAGCCTCCCTTCGGCCTTTTCGGCGGCCTCTAAAACGGCGAATCCCAAAACCGCAATTCCCAAAAAAGGAGGCACATTAAAGATCGGTGTCCCCTGGTTGATCCAGAGGCCCGATCCCCTGCGGTATGGCGGAGCCTGGGCCAGGATACATATGGCCTTTTTATATGAGGGATTGACCACGCCAAACTCCCAGGCCATGCGGAACCTGATGCTCAAAAAAAAGGGAGGGGCGGCCATGGTCGATGTGCAGCCCATGCTGGCCAGCAACTGGGAGATAGAGAAAGGCGGAACGCGTTATGTTTTTCATCTGAAAAAAGGCATCAAATTCCACAATGGTAAAGAATTCGATTCAGGGGATGTGGAGTGGTGCTGGAAACGGATCCAGGATCCGGTGCACCAGAGCCATGCCCGAAAATTTCTGACCCTGTTTCTCAAATCTACAGAAACGCCGGACAAGTACACGGTGATAGCCAATCTGAGCCAACCCTACGGCGCCTTTCTAATGGCCAACTCCTGGCCCCACACCCCGATCCTGCCCAAGGACAGCATACCCCAGGGAAAACTCTGGGGCGAAACCTACGAACCGCCCATACCCGGCCCCCCGGGAACCGGTCCTTTCAAGCTGGCGGCCTTCCAGCAGAAGGCGGAAGCAGTCCTGGAATCCCACCGGGATTACCGTATCCCGGGCCTGCCGCACCTGGACCGGGTGGTCCTGAAGGTGATCAGCGAGCCCGGGCCGCAGACCATGGCCGTCCGGGCCGGGGATATTGATTACGCCACTCAGGTTGATATGGAATGGGTATCCAAAGTGATGACCGGCAAAGAATTTTATACTGTACAAAGCCTGGAGAAAGAGGGATTGGGCATCTATACCACAGGCGGTCAGCCTTTCACTATTTATCTGAACTGCCACCCCGAGAAAGGAAATTCCCCTTTTAAGGATGAAGGGGTCAGAAAGGCCCTGGACCTTTGCCTGGACCGGGCGAAGATCGCCAAAACCCTTTGGGGGAATATGGCAGTTCCCACGTCCCAGGGTTTTGATTTGAAGGCATCACCCTGGGCTTTTCCCGATATCCGCTACCCTGAGCAAAATATCCCCAAGGCCAAGCAGCTTATGAAAGAGGCCGGGTATGCCAACGGAGTCGATATCAATCGGAAATGGATAAATTGCTGGATGAGTTGGCCGCCGAGGATGTTTTTGAGAAAAGGAGACAAATTTTTAAAAAAGTGGTCCTCAGGATACAGGAGAAGGCTTACTGGCTCCCGTATTTATCAGTCATGGGGGTTAGAGTCTGGAACAAGAAACTAAAGAATGTCAAGCCAATGGAGTACTTCTACCCTGAGTCGGCTCTGGTGGAAGCCTGGCTTGACGCGTAGCAAACAGGATGGTAGGAAGGGGTCAATAACCTCTTGAAGAAAGGAGAAGTGGAAATGGGAGAGAACCAAAAAGAATTAACCAGAAGAAATTTTTTGGAACTGGTAGCGGTGGGCGCCGCCGGGGCGGCCGTGTCCGGCCTCGGGGTCCCTTCGGCC
>JACQYK010000190.1 GCA_016208255.1 Deltaproteobacteria bacterium
GCTTCGTCATAAAGTGGGGGCATCGGTTGTTGCGCTAAGACGATCGGGAGGGATCCCCACCATGAATTCCTTGAATCACTATATTCTCTATTCTGAAATGATCATGCCGGGTTCCAATTACTGGAATGTTGCGCATGGTATGAATCCGGGAGAGATGGAACAAGACGGCGAGGGCAAACAGATCATGGAGGTTCTTGGCAGGAATATGGCCTGGCTTTTGAAAGTCATGGAGGCAGGGAGAAAAGAAGTACCTCCACCGGGGCCTGTTGCTAAAATAGCTACTAATTTCATTCGATAGTGGATTGCATTCAAGCCCCATACCGAACTTCTGATTCAAATTGAGTATGTCGCTGCCCCTCATCAAGAGGTGGACCTATGATCCCTAGGTGAGTTGGGTCTGCCTGACTGGCAAAGAGGATACGAAGACCCGGCGGGAATCCCAAGTCATTTGTTTCTTTCACCCGTTCTCCCCTGGGGGGGGTGATTAATGAATGGCGTAATATTCTCAATGACCCGGATCAAGTTCAGGATCTTAAATCCTAAATAGTGTCCATCCGGAAATGGACATTTTTCAGAAATGAGTAAATAATTTTGGGCATAAGAAAAAAGGTTTTAAGTATGGTCGCCTGCTTTATGACAACAATGAGGACGCCTGGTTATGGTATCTCATGACCATTACAGTTTATAGAAAAAACATCCAGGGATGGAATCCTGATCTGTATCTTAAATTTAGAGAGGCCCAATTCTATTCCCACCCACTCTGGGTTAAGAACGGGCGACCGTAACGGCCCTCTTATACAACCCCCCTTTTTTTCTTTCTTTTTCTCCCGATAAAGATTATTTTAGACTTTACCTCTAAGGATCAGTTTCCACCTGTTAGACAAAGCGGGCCTCTTTTAACTTTCTTACGGACCCATTAGAAGATAGACAGTCTGAGCGATTAGTTGTGAAGGCGGGGTGAATTATGAAAAGCGACCAGGATCTTATGCTTGCTGCTTTGGGGATAATGCTCCTTTTGCTCATTGCCGGTTGCGTTCAAGAAGCCCGGCAGCCGGTTGTGAAGATGGTTCTTGGGACGCAGCCGACAGCTCATAACTCCCCGGTTTGGATAGCCGAGAGCAAGGGCTATTTCCAGGAGGAAGGCCTGAAGGTGGAGATAAGAGAATTCACATCAGGGCAGGCGGCCCTTCAAAACATGTTAAACACCAAGGGCATCGACCTGGCCACCGCAGCCCAGACGCCGGTTATATATAATAGCTTCCGCCGGAATGATTATGCCATTATCGGCAGCCTGGTTTACTCGGATAAGGATCTCAATATCCTGGCCAGGCAGGATAAGGGAATAAAAGCCGCCGAGGACCTGAAAGGCAAAACCATAGGAATAACGACCGGCACCTCCAGCCACTTTTTCTTATGCTTATTCCTGACCAATCACCAAATGGAATTGTCCGACGTCAAAATGGTTGATCTGGAACCGGCCCGTTTATCCGAGGTCCTGATCCAGGGTAAGGTAGACGCCATCGTCACCTGGGAGCCGTATATCTACCAGGCCAGAAAGATCCTGGGGGATAAAGCTTTACTTTTCCCCAACCAAGGCCTTTTTCGAGAGGAAGTTTATTTTATTGCCCGCAAGGATTATCTAAAGGATCAGGCCGAAGCCTCGAAGCGGTTTCTCCGGGCTATCGAGAAAGGCGAGGCGTTTATTCTGAAGAATAGAAAAGAGGCCAAGGAGATTGTAAGTAAAAGATTGAAAATAGAGATAGGGGTAGTGAATGCGACCTGGGATGACCTCATCTTCAGGTTATATCTGGATCAGTCCATCCTGGTTTCTCTGGAAGACCACGCCAGGTGGGCTATAATAAACAGACTGACGGATAAGGAAAAGGTGCCGAATTACCTCGATTATATCCATACCGAGACCCTTCAGGCGGTCAAGCCTGGGGCGGTCAGCATAGCAGGAAGATAGGGAAATAATATGAGAATCAGTTCAAAATTATTGTTTGCCGTATTTGTTCCCCTGTTATTAACCGTTGCGATCGGAATGATGGTGATTTTCTCTAACCGGACCCTGGAAACGGCCCAGGACAATGGGGATAAAGTCCGGCTGATCAGGAACAGTATTACCGAACTCAATCAATTGGTCTTTTCTTATATTATTTACCGGGGAGAACGGCCTAAGCAGCAATTCATGGCCGAATACGAAAAAATGACAGCCCTTTTTGCCAGCCTCCGCTTTCAGAATCCGGACCGACAGCAGCTCCTTGATGAGATTCGGCACGGCAGTCAATTTATGAAAGACGCCTTCGGAAGACTGGTCGCCAACACTGAAAATCCCGGTCCGGCCGGAACGGATAAGATGATCAAGTACGCCGAAGGACGGCTGGTGGGACAACTCCTGATAAGGTCCCGTAGTGCCGATTCCATCGCCTCCACTCTGCGAGGCCTTGTTGATGCCGACATAAGGAAGACCCGAAAAAGAACCATTACCCTTGTCTTTCTGGTAGTGGGTCTCGTGATAATCCCGGTCACCATGGTATTAATCCAAATGAGGAAAAGGATCACCACGGCCCTGATTAAGCTCCGAAATGGGAGCGAAATTATAAGTTCCGGTAGACTGGACTATGTCATCCCGGTGGAGGCCAATGATGAAATCGGAGATTTGACTCAGGCCTTCAACCGGATGACCGCCCATTTGAAAGAAGTGACGGCTTCCAGAACGGATCTTGAAAGGGAGATGGACAAGCGCCAACAGGCCGAAGAGAAAACCCAAGAGCTTCTGGCGGCCCTGGAAGTGCGGGTCCAGGAACGAACCGCGGAGCTGGCTCAAAGAAATGAAGAACTGACCATCGAAATCGCTGAACGACTGAAGATAGAGCGGGCCTTAACGGAGTCAAAAGAGCAACTGCGAATCCTGGCCTCAAAGATCCTCTCAGCTCAGGAGAATGAAAGGAAACGGTTCGCCATGGAGGTTCACGATGTTCTGGGGTCGTCCCTGAGCGCCATCAAATTCAAGGCGGAAGAGGCCTTGTTTCATCTCCCTCAGGATGAAGGGACCTCGAAAATTTCCAAACCCCTGGAGACCCTTGTCCCCCTCATCCAGGATACGATTGGAGAGGTCCGCAGAATTCAGGCCGATTTGCGGCCGCCTCTCCTGGACGACCTGGGTATCGTGGCCACCCTTTCCTGGTTTTGCCGGAGATTTAAAAAGATTTACTCCGGCATCTAGGTTGAACCAGTAGTTACCATCCGGGAAGAGGAGATACAGGACCATCTTAAGATCGTTCTTTTTAGAATCACACAGGAGGCTATGAATAATATCGGCAAACATGCCAAGGCCGACTCGGTGTATCTGGGACTGCAGAAAGGCGGAGGGGTCATTGAACTGTGCATCAAAGATAATGGAGAAGGATTTGATCCGGAAAATCTGTCTTCCAGGGAGATTTCGAAGAAAGGATTGGGGCTCTCCAGCATGAAAGAACGGGTTGAATATTCAGGGGGCTCCCTTTCCATCGACTCTGTCAAGGGAAAAGGGACGATTATACGGGCCGTTTGGCCTTCCTGATTCTGAAAGCCCGGTCATCCGGGACATAAAAGGACCCGGAGAGGTCGAGAGGATGCTCCAGGCGTTGATAAAATATTTGGAAAACAACCCTTGAATCCTGAATCCTCAACCCCTTTCGGCCGACTAATTGGGAGAAGAACCTAAATTTATGTCTTTCTGGAAAAGCCCACCCTTAAAAATACAGCCTCTCTTTCTTATAAATACACCCTTTCCTTTATATCCTTATCGGCCTGAATTAACCAAAGTGTTTTATGACATCCTTATTTTGGGCCCTTTTATTTTATTAGGCTTTCCTCCGGGTTATTAAGAAAAAGGCTGATAATGAATACCCCCCTTAAAATCCTGCACATCGACCCCGATTTTAAAATTACCTATTTTATTAAAAACCCTGGAAGTATAATCCGGTCCCTTATTTCACTCGAACAGGCCGTTCAACTTCTGAAAACCGAAGAATTCGATTTGATTCTTTCCGAACCCCACAATAAAGCGATCATGAAACCCCAAGCCGATTCTTTAACCGTTGATAACAAGGTCCGCGTCCTGATCGTCGATGACAACCCCATTCTTCGAGAGGGATTAAAGTCCGTTCTTTCCTATTCCCCGACTTTCGATATCGTTGGTGAAGCCGCCGATGGTCTTGAAGCCATTGACTATACAGGTAAATTTCACCCAGACCTGGTTTTGATGGACCTATCCATGCCCCGGATGGACGGTTTAGCCGCTACCGAGGAAATCAAGAAACAATGGCCGGGGACTAAAATCCTGGTTTTCACCATTCATAAATCTCCTGAATACCAGGCAGCCGCCTTCAATGCCGGGGCCAATGGCTATGTCAGCAAAGATTCTTCCCGAGTCGAATTGATTCAAACCATCCAAGATATCCTGCAAGGGAAGCAGGGACTTCATACGGGACTCGTGGAAGAGGCTCCCTAATGATCTTTACCTTGATGTTGCGGCCTCTCCCGCCGCAGGTGATTTAAAACAGTTCTTCCAGCATGTCTTTCACCTCATCAGCGACAGCAACCTTGGACCCTTCTCGGGCCAGGAGTTTTTCGATTCTATTTAAATTGACTTTAAGTGCTGGATATGCTTTAAAATGGGGCAAATAGCCATCAGCCCCCGGCAGTCAGCATAACCCTTTTTGCACGATTTTTTTAAAAGCTGAACGCTAATCGCTGCCAGCTCTCCAGCCCGAAAGGCTGGTCCCTGAAAGCAACCCGTTTTAACCGCATTTTTAAAAACGAAATGCGGTTACGTTTTAAGATGGGACCAAAGAAAGAACGATTTGATTTAAAAAGAAAGGGAATGATATGAAACACTGGGAACACCGTCCGGAAAAATCCTGGAAAGAGTTCACTATCAACCAACCCTATGCCAAAGGGCTGGAAAGGCTCAGGGAAGAGGTGCTGGCAAAAACCGATTTCGATTCGGCAACCCTCTGGCAGTGGGGGACCATGCAGGCCATGGCCGTTATCGAGATCCTCAAAGACTGTGAAAGGGCGTTTGGGGCCGAAGGCCAAAAAATAGTCTGTCAGGCCTTACAGAAAATCGGGCTGGATGTGGGCCGCCAGATTCTAAAAGATCTCCGGAAACCGGATTCAATGACCGATGAGGAATTTGTCAGTTTCTTTGTTTCAGTGATCAACCGCATCGTTTATGCTTCTCTGGAAGACCCTAAAATCGACGGACCCGGGCAGGTCAGTTTTGATATCCTCTGGTGCCCTCACCAGGATTACTACCAGGCCTTTGATTGCCGTGTTCAACGATATCTGGTCCAGGGGATGCTGGATGCCTTAAGCGAATCAGGACAGGGGCAGGGATTTCAAGTCCGTTTTGATACCACGATCCCGGCCGGGGCCTCGACCTGCCATTTCACCCTCTGGCGGGCCACCGATGAAGAAGGACAGGCCTGGGGGAAATACACCGCCCAATTGGAAGCAAAGGCTCTGAGGATCGCCAACGACGGCCAAGCGAAAAAATAGGGGTGAGCTTGTCGTGGAAAAACCTGAAAATCTTAATACACCGGCAGTGCGTTATCTCAAAACCAAAAAAATTGATTTCAAGTCTCATCTTTACCCCTATGAAGAACATGGCGGTACTCGCCATGCGGCTGAGGTGCTTAATATTCCCGAGCATGCCGTTATCAAAACCTTGGTCATGGAGTCGGAGGCCGGCCGTCCCTTTATCGTTTTGGAACATGGAGATTATCAGGTATCTACTAAACAGCTGGCCCGAATCCTGGGGGTCAAACGGATCATCCCCTGTGTCGAGGAGAAGACCCAAAAACAGACAGGATATCAAGTCGGGGGGATAAGCCCTTTCGGAACAAGAAAGAGCATGCCGATCTATGTTGAAAAAAGTATCCTTACTCTTGATACCTTGTATATAAACGGAGGGAAACGGGGGTTCTTGATCGAAATAACCCCTGATGATCTGGTGCAGGCCTTGACGCTTGAAAAGGTTGAAGCGAAGATTAAACAATAAAAAAATCAAAAAGTGAGAAGTTCCAGCGAACCTCTTCCGCCAGAATTCGGCTGGCCAGGGGATAGGGAGAGAAAAATGGAAAAATTGACCTTTGAATTCGTGAATCCGGGGGATGTCCTTCCCCCATTCATCCGATCCGTCAATCAGGAAACCTTTTGGAAATACGCCGTAGCCTCTTTTGATTATAACCCGGTCCATAATGATCCTGAATGGGTCAAAACAGCCCAACCCTTTAAAATACCCTTTACGGTGGGGCATGGTATGATGACTATGTCTTTTATGACCTCTCTGGTTACCAACTGGGCCTTGCCGTCCAGGCTTCAGATTCGAAAGATTGTTTCTAAATTTACCCGGCCGGTTGAACAGGGATGGGAAATTATCTGCACCGGAGTTGTTTCGGAAAAACACTTCATCGCCAAAGGGAAAAACTATGTGGTGGTGGATGTCAAAGCTGAAAATCGGCAGGGCGACTTGCTGGCCCTCAGTGAAATCGAAGTTGTCTTTCCTTATTGAGACCGGGGTTTTATCGATTGGATCAATATCGAGATTCAAAGAAAGGAGAAAGAACCATGAGCCATGCCGATTTAGCCAAATATTTCAAAACAGAAAAGCAGCTCAAATTCAGCACCGATTTTTTTACCGATGCCGAGAACTATGAAGTTTGGGATGAAATTGATTTTTCCGATCTGCAAGAAGTGGACGGTGCAAACACCTTTGAAATAAAAGCCGAAGACCTCACCTTTTACGCCGAAGGAGGGTTGGACGACAACCCGCTGATGAATGATGAGGAATACGCCAAGAAATCACCCTACGGCGGGCTGGTGGCCCACCCGATTTTTATAACCTCCATCTGTTTTTGGTGTGTAGGCGTCAAGGGGAAGGGGAATTGGATCAGAACGCCCGGGGCGAGAAACCCTGGTCAGGTTTTGGAAATCTATGAATATTTCAAGGTCGGAGAGACCATCCATGTAAAAATGAAGCCCCATGACCGCTATATCAAACGGGGTAAATGTTATCTCCAGTATCAAATGAACGCCTATAACCAGGATAATGTTTTGAAATGCAGAATGTATGCCACCCTGATCCTGCCTCGGACACGTCAGGATATAGGAAAATTTCTTAAAGGCATCCGCGGACTGAGTGATTAGCATGAAACCGATTTTAAACCAGGTGCCGAGGGTGAAGCTGTAAAAGGTGCTGCGAACCTTTGGCCATCCCGCCATCCGAGGGGCGGCTCGATATGGTTTCTATTTTCCATTTTTCAATTAGCTTTCTGTCGAACGTCTAATACAAACCGAAAGGCTGCCAGGCGATTAAGTCGAGCCACGATGCGTAATATCCGGCAGAATTTATTCTTTGCCTTCCTTTATAATACGGTGGGGGTACCCATTGCCGCCGGAGTATTGTATCCGTTCCTTGGAATTCTTTTATCACCCATCATTGCCGCGGCGGCCATGAGCTTCAGCTCGGTTTCGGTGATCAGCAATTCGCTCAGACTCAGACGGATGAAATTATAAGAGTTAACAAATAGGATTGGCTTAAGGGGTCGGATGTTCCACTTAAACCACTTTGGGGAATATGTTTTTCGGATAATAACTCTTGACTAAAACCGGCGAAAAATGTAAAAAACAATTCTTGTGTTGCAGAATGGACCTTCTTGCCCCAGAGGGTCATCATCCATGAAAATGCGTTCCGCTGAACCCCGTTGGTCTAATGACGAACCGTCTTTTCATGCTTTGCGGAGAGATGCCCGAGCTGGCTGCAGGGGCACGACTGGAACTCGTGTGTACGCCCAAAAGGTGTACCGAGGGTTCGAATCCCTCTCTCTCCGCCATGAACCCCACATGGTTCATGGCTGCCCTAAACTCAACGTAGTTTTGGGCGCCACTTCCAATCTCGGATTGCGGATTCGGATTTATATCTCCCAAAATGATCTCAAGCTAATGTTTCAACTTTTAAATCTTGATGGGTTTGAACCCTTTTACCTTTTCCCTTTAGCCTTTTGCCTTTAGCCTGATATTATGTCCTATCTCGTCTTAGCCCGCAAGTGCCGTCCCCAGGTTTTCGAAGAAGTCCTGGGCCAGGGCCATGTAACTCAAACCCTGCAAAATGCCATCAAGGCCGGTCGGGTGGCTCATGCCTACCTGTTCAGCGGCCCGAGGGGAGTGGGCAAGACTACGGTAGCCCGCATCCTGGCCAAGGCCCTAAACTGTCAGGACGGCCCAATTCCGGTTCCCTGCAACCAATGTCCATCCTGTCGTGAAATCACCCAAGGGATCAGCCTGGACGTTCAGGAGATCGACGGGGCCTCCAACCGCGGGATTGATGATATCCGGGAATTACGGGAAAGCATAAAATACTTGCCCGCCCAGGGACGTTACAAGATCTACATCATCGACGAAGTCCACATGTTGACCGGCGAGGCTTTCAATGCCCTGCTCAAGACGCTGGAAGAGCCTCCCAAACATGCCCTTTTTATGTTCGCCACCACCGAACTAAATAAGGTTCCTTTGACCATTTATTCCCGCTGCCAGTCTTTTAACTTTCGACGGGTTTCCTTGGATATCATCGTTAACTATTTGAATTCAATTACTAAAGCTGAAAAAGGCGCCATTGAAGAAGGGGCCCTGCGCTTGATCGCCCGCCAGTCCGAAGGAAGTGTCCGGGACTCCTTAAGCCTCCTGGATCAAATCCTTTCCTTTTCCATGGAAAAAATTACCGAAGCCCAGGTTCAGGAGATCCTCGGTTTTGTGGATCGACGGATTATCCATGAGGTCGGCTGGGCGATCCTGGAAAATCAGGTTAAAAAACTTTTGGAGTTGATCGGAGAGGTCTATGAGTTCGGCTATGACCTGAAACAATTTTTAAAAGACCTGATTGAACATTTCAGAAACCTCCTGTTGATCAAGATGGGAAATGACCGGGGACCTTTATTGGATATGCCCCTGGAGGAGATCCCGGCCATCCAAGAAAAAATCCGGGAAATTTCTTTGGACTTCCTTCAGGATGGATTGCATTATTTGATCCATTCCGAAACGGAGCTGCGGAGGGCCCCCCAGCCCCGTCTGGTCCTGGAGATGATCCTGCTCCGGGCGGCCCGTTTCCGGGAATTAATTCCCATTGATGCCATTCTGGAACGGTTGGACCAGTTTCAGGGCCGGAACTCCCCTTCTCAGGGGGCCCCTCCTGTTATTACTGGAACCCCTGTGACGACCGGGAAAATACCTCCGTTGAAAGAAGCCGGCCCGGCCTATTCCAATCTAAGTTTGCCCGAAAAAACGGAAGAAAAAGAGCCGGGGAAAGGAGCTGCTCCCGTTCCTGTTTCTGAACCCCCTATCGAGCCGCCCACGGAGAAGGGAGATGAACCATTTTCCAAAGAAAGTCTGCTGGAATTTATTCGTCAGCAACATCTCCCTCTGGCCAGCTATTTGGCCCATGGAGAACTCCGGTTTGTCGATAAGAACACACTGGAATGGGACTTTAAAGACAACGCCTTTCATCTGGAACTGCTGGAAAGCAACAGTAATAAGAAAAAATTAGAAGCTATTTGTCAGGAATTTTTCAAACGAAAGATAAAGGTCCAATTTCTAGGCCCCAAAAAGGAAAACCAAAAAGGGCGGCGAACCGAGTCCGCTATTGAAGGACGGCCCAAAAGACCTTCTATCAAGGAAGCCCTGGCCCAGCCCCAGATTAAAGACCTGATCGACCTCTTTCAGGCTGAGATAGTGGACATCAAGGCGCCTCCGGAAAATGGATCAGCGGTTTGATTGGCCTGTCCCTACCCGCTGTTATTTACGGAGATATATATTTCTCCGAGATTTTATTCTGACTTCTGACTTCTGGATTCTGAATTCCAGGATCTTATTTTCGTTTTAAAACCTCACTTTGTTAACCTTCATACCCGCACGCCTTAACCGTTCACAATCCCTTTCCAAACGTTTGGTGGCAACGACCTTCACTTCCGTTTGATATCCCTCGGCATCATCGTACGAGCCAAAACCATAAAGCTTTTCAATAGTTGTCGGCCCCTCATTTGTTGTAAAGGTGAATTGGGCCACACAGGCAAACCCCTTCTTTTCCAAACCTTCCTGTTTCAGGATAAGGTCCGGATATTTAGGGGCCAGTTCCACCAATACCGGCACCCCCGCCCGACAGAGTTGAATGAAGTCCTGAAGCCTCAAGGCCGGCCGTTTAATCGGGGCATCCCCGGGCATCCTTGGAAAGCAATTTTCCATGGTAAAATAATTCTCTTTAACCTTAATCCCCGCCTTCTTCAACCGGTTGTAATCCAGCTGCAACCGGTTATTGGCGATCAAGGTACATTCCAGGGGATGTCGTATGTTATCCTCGGCAAACAGATAATTCTTTTTAATCTTAAAAGGTTTCCCGTCAACCCGGCCGCTGTATTCCACCGATAAAACATTGGTATCAACGGAACGGCCGTTCCGTTGAACGGTAATAATTTCACTTAAAAACTTGGTCTGGAGAGACACCTTTTTACCTTTAAAAGCATCGATAATCAATTCGGCTAACATTTTTACCGATTGAGGTTGAGCACTTACCATGGTTCCTCCTTATGTCCGCCGCGGGGGCTTTTACCTTTATTCTGACTGACGATTTTTATCTCATGCTTCCAAAGACCTTAATGCAAATGACGGACCAAAAAGCCACCGGTCTCAATTATCATAACATGCTGCCAATATTACATAATATTAGGGGAAAAAGCGTCCTTTTATCGCTTGCTCCCCTTACCTGTCGAATATTTTTACAAATTGTAAAGATAAGGATGGGAGCCTCCTGTAAATACCCATTTTTTAAACAGGTCAGTCCCGCCAGGGCGGTGGGATTGCCTGACCTTAGTTTGAAATCAAGGTTGTCTGCTATTATTAACGGTCTCAAAAGATGGTTTCGCAAAAAGTCGTCACCCCGGCGAAAGCCGGGGTCCAGAAAAATTATAACTAATTAAAAACACTGGATTCCGGCTTTCGCCGGAATGACGAATTCGGGCTCTCAACGACTTTTTGCGAAACCATCTCAAAATAAAACTGACATTTCCCAAAGCAGGTGGGGTTGTATTTTATGGAGTCATTGGCTTTA
>JACQYK010000240.1 GCA_016208255.1 Deltaproteobacteria bacterium
GATTTACTTGTAAAGATTCCATAAGCTGACAACCTACGTGTGCCCTTTAGTGAAGTTCACAGGAAAGCCGGATGCGGGAAATCCGCACGTCCGGTTTGACGAGGGGGAGGGTCTCCCCTCCCTACTCTACCGGCAAAAAAGTATTTGATGAACAGCTTACGTGTTACCCCTCCATTGATAGTTAAATTCAACGCAAGATAATCTCAAATATTTTTTATTTCCAATATCCGGTCAATACGAAAGTGGCGCAAGTCCCGGCGTTCATGGCAGTAGGCGCGCAGGCCTTCAAAGGGTTTCCCTTTATATTCAAGCCGGGCAATGGCTTCGGGGCGAATCCGGCGATGGGATTTAGTGTCATCGGGCTTGAGGTAGACGATTTCCAGGTCCGTGCCCGCGTCCATGGCTTCTTCGATCATCCGCACCTTGTCCGAATAAGCCAGCCTCTCCTCTGATTTTTCATATTGAAAACAGGTCAGAAATTGGATGACCCGGTAGTCCATGAGAATATGCCGTTTTTGGATGGGTTGGCGAAGGATAATGCCTTGAAGACTGGTGCAGCGGCTCAGGGCCACATATACCTGCCCGTGGGCGAAGGTTCCCCGGCCGATATCGATGACCACCCGGTCGAAAGTTTTACCCTGGCTCTTATGGATGGTAATCGCCCAGGCCAGCTTGATGGGATATTGGGTGAAGGAGCCCATGGGTTCGGAAAAGATTTTCCGGGCTTCCTCATCAAAGGCGTATCTGAAAATCTTCCAGGTATAGGGGGTAACCGGCACGATATTATTACCCGGAAGTTCGACCCGGATGACATCCTCTTCCCCTTTTTGGTGAATGATTTTGCTGATTTTTCCGATTGAACCGTTGACCCAGCGTCCCAAAGGATCGTTGTTGAGCAACATGACCTGGGCACCGGTTTTAAGTTCCAGGTCCTTATCCGTCGGGAAGGCCGATTTATCGAATTCTCCTTCGATGAGACCCTGGTAGGTAGACACCTTCCCGGGAAGGTGTTTTAGCTTTTCCTGGTTTAAACGAAAGGCCTGGTCATTGGTGCTGGTCAGATAAAGGTATAAATCCTCTTCCGGCGGGATGAATTCCGGGAGGCAGTTTTGGTTGAGCCGGATGATATCCGAATCGGTTATGGATCGGTTTCTGATGGCGTTAAGGAGGGCGATGAAATCCTCTTCGGTCTGCCGATAGATCTTTTCCAGCTCCACAAATTCCATTTTGAATTTTGGGTCCATAAATATTTGGGAAGAAAAAAAATAGGGGGATTCATATTGAAGCCGGAAGATATTTTTTTCGACCGAGGTGACCACCGGCGGGAGCTGGTAGAGGTCCCCGATAAAAATCATCTGGATCCCGCCAAAATGTTTTTTAGGCCGCGGCCCGTTGAGACGGAGAAATTTTTCAACACAATCCAGGAGATCGGCCCTGACCATGGAGATTTCATCAATGATGATGGTATCCAGTTTTTTATAAATGGAAGGGCGGTCTTGGTCTTTCGGGGTCTTTTTCTTGATTTTATCCAAAGCGATATCCGGCCTGAAACCACAGAAGGAATGGATGGTTTGACCCTGAACATTGAGGGCCGCTACGCCGGTAGGGGCCAGCACGGCCAATCGTTTGCGCGATATTTTTCGAAAATAATTAAGGAGGGTCGATTTCCCCGTACCGGCCTTTCCGGTGATAAAAACGTGATGATCCGTGTTCTCCATCAGGTCCAGGGCCTGCTGAAATTGCTCGTTGATATCTATGGACAAGGCTTCGGGCATTGGGATCAGATCAAAGCCGGCAGGAGCAGGATCAAAGGATCGGAGTTCCCCGGGCCTGAAGAAGATGGAGTAGACAGCGAAGAGGGGAGATCAGGCGGAAAGAGAAGACGGTATTTGCCCTCAGAGGGCAGACCTAATTCCAAAAGGGCTTTTTGGAAATCGTCAATGGCTCTTCGGGGGGCAAAGGCCGGAGCAGGGTGCAACACCTCTTCGACCTTTGAGCGGATGATCCTGTTAAAATCCGGATTCTGAAGGGGTGCTGTGGCTAAGGAACCCAAATACGGCAGGGGGATGGAATGGATCCGGCTTTCTTCCGGATCGAGATTATAATAATTGGCCCAGACCCACTGCTGGGCGGTGAAAAGGGTGAAAGGTTCAGGTGCCAGAGTATTTTTTAATTCCCACCAGGCGGCCAGGGCCGGGGGACAGTGAATTTCCGCCTCAATCCCTTTTAAGACCAGGGGGTTCGCCGATTTCCAGATCGGTTCTTCCTCGGGGTTTTCCCGCCATCCTTGAATTAAATTTTTTTCCTGCTCTTGAACCGCAGCCAGGGAGGTTTCCACTTCCCACTCCTGCATCATCCATTCATGAACCAGGCAAAGGAGAAGGGAGCCTTTAAGGGAGGACGATTCCTGGGGAGGTTTGGGGAAAGGCCGGCCCTTCAACACAGCGGTAATTTCTTCCTGGGTTTCTCCCTCTTCCAGGGAAGCGGCCTCTTCCAGATATTTCAGGAAACCCCTTCCCGGATTATCGGCCACATATTGTTTAATCCCGCTCAAAAACCTGTCATTTTCTCTGATCGCCGCTGGCGTTTGCTCCAAAGACCGAACCTGAATCTTTTCCTGATCCGCCAGGGATTGGACAGATACCGGCAGCGGCAAGGGATAAGGATGAAGTAAGACTGCCTGGCCAAATAGAAAGATAGACCAGGCCAGGGCCTCTTCTTCCATCAGGGTATAGGGGCAGACCAGGGCCGGCTGGTAGAAATTGGAACTCATAATAATCCTATAGGCGCTTAGTGAATAAAATTCTACTCAAATTGGATAGAATATTTTAATTTAGCATCAGTTTAGATTAGGTGAAAAACCTTTTTTGCCGCAGACAAGACAGACAAAACCAGGCGAAAATAGTTGATCTGATTGACGACTTGTCAATCAGATCCCTGTCTGCCCTTCGCTCCTGGAGGAAATTCTTATCTAAAGAGGAATATTTTGGCTTTAAGGCGCACCACGGTGCCTCCCTCATCTCACGCCCAGAATAGCTTTTCGGATCAGCCCTTTGGCCACCTGCCTTTTGTATCCATTCCCGGCGAGCGGTTGAATCGCCTTCACCGCCAACTCTCCGGCTAAGGCCGCGGTCTCTTCGCTCGCGCTCTTGCCTTCGAGGAAAGCCTCGACCTCCCTCGCGCGTAGCGGCACGGGAGCTATCGCGCCAAAAACCATCTTCGCCTTATTGAGTTTGCCGCGGTCGACGCTCAAGACGCTGGCCAGGCTGACGATGGGAAAATCGATCGCCTTGCGGATTCTGTACTTCAAGTAACCTTGCCTGCTCTTGTTCGGCGGCGCCGGGATCTCGACTTCCTTGACCAACTCATAGCTGTCGAGCACAGTGGTCTTCATCGGCGCAACAGCAAAGAAGTCCTCGGCCGGCACACTTCTCTTGTTGGTCTTGATCCTGGCGCCAAGGGCAACCAGCGCGGGCGCGATGTCCGAAGCGCTCACCGCCAGGCAGCCACAGTTGGCGCAACGTTGTGCCTCAATGCCCATCGCACTCTCGTTGAGCGTGCCGCGGTCCTCGACCTCGATGCCGCGTTGGGCGATAGGCCGCGTTGGTGTCTGGACGCGCCAGGATTTGCTTTGACTATCCGGAGGCATCGGGAGCAGCTCAACAGCCGTAGCGCGCGCCGAGGCCGCAACGCGTCCCTGGCCGCGGTTCAGATAGCTTTCGATGGCGATTGATGCTTGGCGGCCGGCGGCAATGGCTTCAATAACCGAGGCAGGGCCGCTGGTCACGTCGCCGCCTGCAAACAGGCCGCCGACACCCGTCGCTTTGGACTCTTGATCAGCAGCGATCAGGCCGTCTGTCCGATGGCCAGGATGATTTCATCCGCTTCGACCGTTCGCCTCTCTGACGGGTCGAAGCTCGGGCGGAACCGCCCCTCCTCATCGAACACCGAGAGGCAGCGTACCAGCTCCATACCCGTAACCGTGCCGGAGGCCTCGATTACCCGATGGGGTCCCCAGGAAGGCATGAGCTTGACGCCTTCTGCGAGCGCTTCGGCGAGCTCTTCGGGAAAGGCCGGCATGGCGTCGCGCGCCTCCAGGCAGGCCAGGGTTACCTGTTTGGCGCCGAGCCGTAGAGCGCTCACGGCCACATCGACCGCGACGTTGCCGCCACCGATGACCAGGACGCGGCCTTTGGGCGATTCGCGCCGGCCCAGCGCAATAGAGATGAGAAACTCCATACCTGAAGTAAGGAGCTCCGACTTGTCGATAACCAGCGTCTTCTGACGCCAGGCCCCGGTGGCAATGAAGACCGCTGCAAATCTCCTGCGTAAGCCGCGCAAGGTGAAGCCCTTGGCGCCGACCTTCGTCCCGAGCTTGAATTGGATGCCCATGCTCTCGAAGGCGCGCATTTGTTTACGGACGATTTCTTTGGGCAGTCGATAGGCCGGAATACTATAGTTGAGCATGCCGCCCGCCTCGGGCATTTGGTCAAACACGGTGACCTCGCGCCCGGCCTTCCTCAAATAATAGGCAGCGGACAGTCCTGCCGGCCCGGCACCGACCACGGCCACGCGCGCCATGCCCCGCTTCCGGCCCGGTCTCATGAGCTTCGGAGCCTGCTCGAGCACATAATCGCCCACCGACCGCTCGATAGCCCTGATCGACACCGGTTCGTCGTACCCACGACGATTGCATCCGGACTCGCACAGATGCGGGCAAACCCGCCCGGTCATAGCCGGCATCGGGTTACTCTCGAGCAGAATTTTTGCGGCCTGGGCGAGGTCGCCTTTACGGATCTCGGCCAGGTAAGAGGGAATGGCCACCTGGCCGGGGCAGGTGGCCGAGCAGGAAGGCACCGAAACCCGTGCCGCGCCGAATAGCGAATGGTAGCGGTTGTCTCCCCAAACCGCCCCGCACTGGTAACCGCCCTTGCGCAGGCAATGGAATCGGTCTTCAGGAGTGCGATAGTACCAACACCTCGGCTCCTGGCAGAGGTTGCCGCCAATCGTGGCCATATTTCTGATCTGCGGTGAGGCGACCGTGCGGGCCGCCTCGGCCAGCACTCCATATTTGTCTTTGATCCCCTGGTGCGCGGCGATCTCACTGAGCGTGGTCAGCGCGCCGATGCGCAGGCCCCGTTTGTCTTCCTTGATGTAGTGCAGGCCGGCAATGCCCTTGAGGTCGACGACCGCCTCCGGATAGCGGGCATGGATGTGGTCCTTGAGGACGCCGAGCAAATCCGTCCCGCCGGCAATAAATGCCGCACCCCCCGCGGTCTGCGAGGCAATCGCCGCCGCTTGCTCCACCGAGGTCGCCGCCAGATGCTTGAAACTCTTCATCGCCATGGTGTCACCTCAGGCCTTCCCCAGAGCCCGGAGGACCTTCTCGGGTTTGATGGGAATATCGTCAAGGCGAACGCCGATGGCATTATAGATGGCATTCAGGATGGCGCGCGGGGTACAGGTCACAGTGCCTTCCCCGATGCCGCAGGCACCGAATTCGCCGGCGCCCTTCCAAACCTCGAGCAGTAACGGGTCTATCTCGGGCATGTCCGCCATGGTCGGGATCTTGTAGTCGATCCAGTTAAAGTTGAGCGGCACGCCGGTCGCTTTATCGTAGATAATTTCTTCGGTCAGTGCCTCGCCCAATCCCATGCACTGGCCGCCTATCTGTTGGGCCTCCGCTCCCGAGGCGAACATGACCGTGCCGCAATCATTGATGACCACGAGCTTGAGTACCCGGACCTGGCCAAGGTCGGTGTCCACTTCGACCTCGGCGAAGTTGGCGATGTAGGGCACGCCGGTCTTTTCACCGTTCGGTTCCCGGCTCATCTGGACGACCAGGGGAACGAGGTCGCCTTGGAAGAATAACTCTTTGACGGTGATCCCCCGGTTGGGAGCGGCTTTGACGAAGATGCGCCCGTCCGCGATGTCCAGCTCCTGGTTTTGTGTTTTGAGCACCGCCGCCGCGCGCTCAAGCACCTGCCGCTTGATCTCTTGCGCGGCCTGGGCCATGACTTCCGACTGCAAGTAGGCAACCGAGCTGTCAGTCTGCACACAGTCCTTCAAGCTCGTTTCCGTATCGACTGTGGAAGGGCAGGTGATGTCTTCGGGACCCAGGCCCAGGAAGCTGAGGACTTCGGCACAGCCCAGAACGTTGCAGGTATTGGAGCCGGTGCCCGTCTCGATGGTAGGCGCCTCGAGCACCACGGTACAATCCGGGTTGACCGTAATGCGGACCTGCAAATGGCCCCGTCGTTTTTCCTGCCACTCGGCATGCCAAGCCGGATGGAACGAGAAGCCGACGCCGCGTTTCTTGACCTTATCGTAGACCGGCCCCTTACCCGGTGCGTGGCGTTTTTCCTGCCAGCCGATACGCTCGGCGCCGGCGCGCAAAACCGCGGTCAGGCTCTTGTCGGGCAGAGCCGCCCACTCGTGGCCGAAGTTCTTGATCGCCAGGTCTATCGGATCCAGGCCGAGTTTTTCAGCCAGCATGTCTACGATGTGCCCGAAAATAAGATTAAATTGAGAGTTCCCGACACCGCGCATCATGCAGGCCGGCAGCATGTTCGTATACACGCCGTAGGCCTCCATCTTGATGTTGGGAATGTGGGCAAAGGCGACCTCGGTAATCTCGGTTGGCGCAAACTTCAAGGCAAACATGGTATGGTCGGCATAGGCCCCCGAGTTGCCTACCGACTTGAAGTACATCGAAGTGATCGTGCCGTCTTTCATGGCGCCAATCTTGCCAAAATAGATGGCGGGCTGGCGCGAATCGTGAAAACTCTCGCGTCGCGAGTGTCTGAATTTGACCGGACGGCCCGTCTTCCTGGCGAGCAGCGCCGTGAACAGAAAAAACGGCTGGTCGCCCGTGTCGCCTCGGCCAAACTGACCGCCGACATAGGAACTGATGACGCGAACCTTGTGCAGGGGCAGCCCCAGCATCTGGCTGAGGTGCATGCGGGACTGGTCGGCCTCGTAAGAGTTGGACCACACGGTCAGCTTGTCCGCCTTCCAGTCGATGAGGCAACACCAGTTGTCGAGCGAAGCCTGCGTGGCATTGTGATGGACCGATGTGCCCTCGACCACGATGTCGGCCCCGGCAAAGCCCTGGTCGACATTGCCTTTGTCAACGAACACGTCCGAGCCACCCACTTCCTCTTTTGGCAAAATGTTTCCGGGCGCAATCTCGGGATGAACGAGCGGCGCGCCGGGTTTCATCGCCTCGATGGGATCGAGAACGAACGGCAGCACGTCCCACTCGACCTGAATGAGCCGCAGCGCCTCCTCGGCAATCTCCTCGCTCTCGGCGGCAACCACCGCTCCCACTTCGTCCGTAACCCAGCAGGCATAGTCGCCAAGCACGCGCCGATCGCGGAACCTGGGCCACATCATACGGTCGTAGGACACGGTATCGACGCCGTCGGTCCAGCCGGCACTGGTCGGTTTGAACGAAGCCAGCTCGGGGTCTTGGTAAGTCAGAATCGCCTTGACGCCAGGCAGCTTCTCGGCCTGGCTCACGTCCAGGGTTTTAATGCGGGCATGGGCATGCGGGCTGCGCATGACCTTCGCGTATAACAGGTTGGGAAATCGCACTTTGAGGGCCAGGTCATCGGCGTATTGAGCTTGGCCGGCAGCTTTTTCCATTGCGTCGATCCTCGGCCGGTAGCTGCCGATATACTTGCGGGCCAGGCGGGGCTGATACGGTTTGCTCACAACTCCCCTCCTTTCGCCGCGGTCTTCTCCGAGGCGTGCCTGACCGCTTGGGCGACGCCGGCATAGCAGCCGCAGCGGCAGATATGTCCTGACAAGGCCTCTTTGATCTCATCCAGGGTCGGCCTGGGCTTCTCATTGAGCAAGGCTTTGGCAGACATCACGAACCCTGGCGTGCAGAAGCCGCACTGCAAGGCCGTGCCATAGCCCGGCTCGCATTGCTCAGCAAACGCGGTGATGACCGGATCATCCTGGGGCAGACCCTCGATCGTGACAATCTCGTGTCCCTGCGCCTCAACGGCGAGCTTGAGACAGGAGAGGATAGCCTGGCCATCGAACAGCACGGTGCATGCGCCGCAGGCCCCCTCATCGCAGGCGACTTTGAGTCCCGTGTAACCCAATTTCTCGCGCAGAACGTAGGACAAAGTCATCGAAGGCGTGATGTCAGTACCCACTTTGAACTCGTAGGACCGACCATTGACTTTGAGCTGAACGATCTCCATCTGCGCCGATGCGGCCGCCATTAACTTCTTTACCGGTGTCCGAGAGGTCTTTTTTACCAACGGTTTTTTGGCCGTCTTCACCCTCGTCTTCGATCGAAATTTTGTAGGCACGATATTCCTCCTCAACCTTTCACTAAAATACCGGCTGGTCCCTTCGCTCTTACTGGGCTCGATTACGGGTTACCACAATAGGTTTAAGGAAATTCTTGTCAAATTTTTTGGATTAATCCCTATCGGCTCTTTTCTTTATCCCGCCGGATTCCAAAAACGCGGCTATTTTTTCATAGGGCTGGGCACCCACCAAAACCCGTTGCCCCAAAAGAAAGGTCGGCACGGCCTGAATCCCTTTTTGATGGGAACGGATCCAGTCTGAATCCACGGCCTCTTTAAAGACCTTTTTTTGCAGCACTTCCCGAGCCTCATCTTCGGCCAACCCGATTTCCCCGGCCATAGAGCTCAGTTCAGAGATTTTCCCAATGTTGATTCCGTCAACAAAATAAGCCTTAAAAGCCCGGTGGTGAAATTCGGTCCCCTTGCCCTTGGTCTCGGCCCACTTGCCCAACTCCTGGGCCAATCGGCTGTTATAGGTCATCTTCCGATCTCCCAAAGGCAGGCCGGCATCGCGGGCCGCTTGTTTCAACCGGGACTTAACCTGATTTAAATCCAGGCGGCCGGCGAAAAGTTGTTCCAGGGATTGTCCGTCCTCGGGGGTTTCAGGATGGAGAGGAAAAGCGGTCCATTGAATCTCGATTTCATATTCCCTGACCAATTGTTCAATACGCCCGGTAATGAAATAGCACCAGGGTCAGACATAATCGGAAAAAATTTCGAGGATTGGGATTTTCATCTTCGGGTTCCTTTCAGGGACTGACTTTAGATTTTCTCTTTATTCAGAAGGATATCGGCCTTGATATGATTCATCGTAAACACGCCAGGCAGATATCGGTTGCGATCAATAGTTTGATCACCCAGAAAAGGTTTAAGGTATTGAAGGGTGTGGTCTATCATCCTTCCATAAACGTTATCACCGCTAAAGCAGGAAGGGAAGTCGACGAGGCAATTATTAAAAAGTGTGTACATCGGAGAGTTCCTATAGTCCAAAAGCTCCAGATGACTGAAGGTGGCTATAATCTGCCCCTCGAAAGTATACCATAACTTTAAAAAGGAATTGAGGTTTGCAGACGGGAGCTTATGGATTTCCTTGAATACCAGAAGTTCGAAATAGGCAAAGTCCTTGATATACCACTGATCGTTTGAAATATTCCGACAAGGCACGACACATACGGCCTTGGAATTCAAGTCAATGCTTTCCGAGTTCATCAGTTTGCCCAATATAAAATGGGCATAAGCGGGATCCTCATAGCGCAAGGCCATCCTTTTTAACGGCCCGCGGCTGAAATTCCGGAATGCTTGAACCAGATACTCAAACCGGATATCCTTTCCCAAATAATTTTCAATAGGAATAAAACTATCCGGCAATGATGGTTTGGAGAGGGTCCCTTTCAATTTCAGATTACGCAAGACCGTTTTTGTATCCGTAACCGATTGCTCAAGAAACTGATCGATCTTTCCAGTCTCCATTCCCCGCCCCTTTAATCTTTTGGAAAGGATAAAACCGTTTTCCCGGTCTTTGTCCATCAGAAATTGAATGGCCAGAAAGGTCAGGTAGGCCAGGTAAGAAAAGATAAGCCCGCTTTTGCTCAGGGATAATTTCTGATCTTCCGAGGGGAAATAGTGGAGGTTAAGAGTATGATGGGCTAGAATATATCCATTGAAAAGTTCCCCGAAGGACTTCAGACCCCTTTCAAAGTAATACTGGTTTAACTGGAGGGGATCCACTTCGAAAAGGGTCCTTTCGTACATCCGGGAAAATTCCGCATACAACCGGGATGGGCCGTTGTAATAGTTATCCAGGATACCGCTGCTCTCCCGGATCAACAAGTCGACCCCCGTGGTTTCCAGAGAAAGCAGGGTGCTGCCTTCCTGTTGAAGGTCCAGTAAACCGAAAAAACGGCAAAAATTTTTAAAGACGACGGATTTCAGGACATTAAACGTCTCATAATTTTCAAAAAGAGACTGGGAAGGGTCGGATTGAAAAACCTTTTTATTAATATGGTCCTGAATAATCCCTCCCACCTTGGAAAGCCCCAGAATGGTAATCGCAAAATTAATATCTATCTCCCTGGTCTCATCGCCCCTTAACAAACCTCTGGCCCGGGTGATTAATTCCTCTTTTAAGGTTTTTCCCTCTTGGCTTTTAGGTTCTTCCTCTCCGTCCTCTTTTTCAGACGTTTTCTCCATCTCCTCCAACCAGCTGATCTCATCGAAATAACGACCTATCTTAAGGATATTCGGTTCGGCGCTATCCACCTCCAGGAGAAGATTGATCATGGAAGTCAACTCTTCCCCCCTTTTGTTTTGGGCTATTGCATTTTCCGGGTGGACTTTTCTCTGAGCCGGGGCAATGATTTCTTTGGCCCTTTTTATCCTTTGATGAAATAAACCCGGATCATTAAAAAGGGTGGATGATTCCAAACCAAGAAAGGTTTGGTCCTGCCAGCGAACGGTTGCCTTTATTTCCCGGCCGAAGAGAGGGAAAGTCAAGATGGGGTCTTCAGGATCAAAGTCGGCGGCTTTCTTAACTTTCAGGCCGTTTTTACTGATCTCAATGATGGTCCCGATCTCTTCCAGGGGGATCTCTTCGATCAAATATCGATCATCCTTTCTTCGATTCAGGGGCCTTTTTGTTTCCATGGACCTAAAAAGGAGGCCTCCCGTCCGACTCCCTCAGTGAGTCTCCTAAAAGATCGGCAGAGCCGATCGCGGGAGGCCGGGACATGAAAATAGGTTTAAGATTATGCAGGACAGCCGCCCTCGGCTGTCCTGCATCAAAAAAAATCCTATTTTCGTATTAAACAGCCATGCCCCGCCTTTTGGGGCGTGGCACCACCAAACATGAAAATAGAACTCGTTGGGCTTTATATCCTATTTTCGTATTAAATTATAAACGGACCTTACTAACAGACGATTCAAGAAGGTCTAAGCCGGAACAAATTCAGCCGGCCTGACCTCTTCCAGGGTAATGGCTTCCGTAGGGCAGGTCACTAAGCACAGCCCACAGCCCATACACTTTTCAGCCTTTATGGCCGCGGTGTCCCCTTCCCCCTCCATGCTGATCGCTTCGAAATAACAGCGGTCCAGACAGGATTCACAAGCCGTACATTGCTCGGCATCCACTTTGGCCCGAAACCGGCTCGGGACGACGAATTTCCCCAGACCGGTTCGGACCGAAGGCCAGTTCAGACAGCAATCGCTGCAGCAGTTACAAATAACATGACCCAGGGTTCTTTTGTTGCCGGTGACGTGGATCAAACCCTCCTCTTCACACTGCTTCATCATCTGGAGGGCTTCTTCTTTTTCCAGCTTTCGCCCCGTTCCCCTTTCTATCGAATAGTCAGCGGCTTTATCGATCTGGACGCAGACCTCCAGGGTCTTACCGCATTCTCCGTCTATGGCCCGGCAGGAGCAGGGCGTGACCGCCAGGTTTCTGGCCTCGGTGATAATGCTCTTGACATCGTCAAAGGCCAGAATTTGGGTCTCGTTCCGGACGGAGACATTGACCGGGATCACCCGGATCACCGGGGAAGGCAGGATTTGTTCCAGTTTCCGGCTGAATTCATCGAACTCATTTTTCATGAATTCCTTCCACAGGTCCAGCATCTTCCGAGGCGCATTAACAATAACCGCTGTGGAATCATGCATCTGAAGTACTTGCCGGACCCGATAATATCGGGTTCCGTCCGCTTTTTTCGACTTAAAGAGCAGACCCTTTTTGAAAAGCGGGTCAATCGTCGCCTCAACCTCTTCCTCCTTCAGGCCGGTCTTTTGGGCGATCTCCTGGATGGTCGCCGGTGGTGCGGCAGCCAACAGGACCCTGGCCTCTTTCTCATCTGTTAAGGTTTCAAAAATCCCGGGAATATATTTTGAATCCCCGGCCCCTACCGCTTCCGCCAGTTTTTGATACAATGTTTCTTCGGCCATTGGATGGTTCCTCCTTAGTTAATAAAAAAACATGAGTTGGGCAAATTATTGGGAAATCAATTTTCCTTAAACTCCCTGATCAGTTTTAACCTGGTTCCCTAATAAATTAAAAGTACGAAGATGACTCGAATCTACACCTAATTTATGATCTTGAATAAAAGCCTGACTTTTGTTTCCTACTTTAGAAGTCTATCACCTCCATCGATCGAGATCAATGAAGTTTTTTTAATTTGGAGTCAATAGATTTTATGGTCCAACTTTCAAATTGACAAGGCATAAGGTAGTAGAGTACATTTTAGCAGCATTAAATTATGGTTAGACTATTTCAAGAGATCAGGGAACTTATAGGCGGGATAACATGAAGACCATTTTTGGACCGGTACCTTCCCGCCGGCTGGGATTTTCCCTGGGGGTGGATATCATCCCTTATAAAACCTGCTCATTTGACTGCATTTATTGTGAACTGGGGAAAACCGACTGCAAGACCATTGAACCCGTTGAGGTGATTCAAACGGAAGCCGTTTTGAAGGAGCTGGAAGGGATGTTGTCGGCTTCCCCCTTGACTTTGGATTATATCACCGTGTCGGGTTCCGGGGAACCGACCCTTCATCCCCAACTGGGCTTGATCCTCCAAGAGATCAGGAAAATAGCCAGGGTGCCTATTGCCCTGCTCACCAACGGGTCCCTGCTGTTCAAAGAAGAAGTCCTGGAAAGGGTCCTGGCCGCCGATGTGGTCGTCCCTTCCCTGGATGCCCCGGACCGGAAAGTTTTTCAAACCGTTAACCGTCCTCATCCGTCTTTGACTTTTGACCAGTTGATTGACGGGTTGATCAAATTGGGAAAAGCCAAAGGTCCCCGGGTCTGGCTGGAGGTGCTGCTGCTTCGGGGGATCAACGATACTCCGGAGCAGATCGAAGGGTTTGGAAAATATATAAAAAAAATCAATCCGGAAAAAATACACCTGAATACCGTGGTTCGTCCGCCGGTTGAAAGTTATGCCGCTCCGGTGCCGGATGATCGATTGAAAGAGATCCGGAAGACCTGGGGGCCCCGGGCTGAAATCATTGCCGGACCGTCCCAGGACAAGGTTCAGGCTAAAAGAATACCGGAGGAATCCAAAATATGTGATTTGGTAGCCCGCCGGCCTTGTACGGCGGAGGATATCGCCCAGTTTCTGGGCCTTTCTCTGGAAGAAACGGTTCCTCTCCTGGACCGGTTGATCCAGAAGAAAAAAATTACCTATGAATCGTTTAATCAACAGGGTTTTTATCGTGGCCTGTAGCCCTGTCTATTTTTTTGGAGGAAGTGAATGAAGGGTTTACATTTAGGAATGGATATCGGGTCGGTCAGCGTCAACACCACACTATTAAACAGTCAGGGAGAAATCCTCAAAGACGATTATCGCCGCACCAAGGGCCAGCCAATGGAAATCGCTCTGGAGGCTTTTAATGAATTTTTTCTAGAATTCCCGCAGGAAACGATCCGGTCCATAGCCCTGACCGGGACGGCAGGGAAAAAAGTGGCCGACCTGCTCAGGGTCCCTTTTGTTAACGAGATCATCGCCCAGGCCCGGGCCGTTGAACGGTTTCACCCTCAGGTCCGGACCATTATCGAAATGGGCGGAGAGGACTCCAAACTGATCCTTCTTTCTCCGGAAGAAGGGGGCCGCTTGGTCATCGAAGATTTCGCCATGAACACCCTTTGCGCCGCCGGGACCGGCTCATTTTTGGACCAGCAGGCCCATCGGCTGGGTCTGACCATCGAAGAATTCAGCCAACTGGCCTTAAAATCCGAAACGCCTCCCCGGATCGCCGGCCGCTGCACGGTTTTTGCCAAAACCGACATGATCCATCTCCAGCAAGAGGCCACCCCGGATTACGACATCATCGCCGGTTTATGTTTTGCCGTGGCCCGGAACCTCAAAAGTAATATCGCCAAAGGCAAGAATATCCTCAAACCCGTTTCCTTCCAGGGGGGGGTGGCGGCCAACCAGGGAGTGCGGCGCGCCTTTTCCGAGGTTTTGGATCTTAACCAAGGGGAATTGGTCATTCCGGAACATTTCTTTTCTATGGGGGCCATCGGGGCCTCTTTGATCGTTCAGGAAGATCCTGCCCCCCTTAATCAATTTCAGGGGTTGGAGCCTCTCAAAGATTATTTAAAAACTCAAACCTCAGAGGCCCGGCGGCTCGATGCTTTAAAATTAAGGGAAGACTACGTCCAGCCTTTTTTCACCGGACAGGCCCCGGTTCCGGCTCAAGGAGAAAAGATTGAGGCTTATCTGGGGGTCGATGTCGGGTCCATCAGCACCAACGTGGTGGTCATCGATAAAGAGATGCGGGTTTTATCCAAACAATATCTGATGACCGCCGGCCGGCCTTTGGAGGCCATCCGTCAGGGATTGGAGGCGGCCGGGAAAGAAGTGGGAGACCGGGTTATTATCAAGGGGGCGGCCACCACCGGTTCGGGCCGGTATTTGACCGGAGATTTCATCGGGGCCGATATCGTCCGCAATGAAATAACGGCTCAGGCCACAGCGGCGGCGGCCATCGATCCTCTGGTGGATACCATCTTTGAAATCGGCGGCCAGGATTCAAAGTATATCAGTCTGGAAAACGGGGCCATCGTGGATTTTATGATGAACAAGGTCTGCGCCGCCGGGACCGGTTCTTTTCTGGAGGAACAGGCTGAAAAGCTGGGTATCTCCATCAAAGATGAATTCGGGGCCCTGGCCCTGGATTCGGAGAGCCCGGTCCGTTTGGGAGAACGCTGTACCGTCTTTATGGAATCCGACCTGGTCCACCACCAACAGAAGGGCCTGGATAAGAAGGACCTGGTAGCGGGCCTAAGTTATTCGATTGTTGAAAATTATCTCAACAAGGTGGTTGAAGACCGCCGGGTCGGCCAGCGGATCTTTTATCAGGGGGCCACAGCCTTCAACAAGGGAATCGTGGCCGCCTTTGAAAAAATCGTCGGCAAACCCATCACCGTACCCGAACATAACGATGTGACCGGGGCTATCGGTGTGGCTATTCTGGCTATGCGGGAACAGACCTGGGAAAACAGCCGCTTTAAAGGATTCGACCTGGCCCGCGTTCATTATGAAATTTCCTCTTTTGAATGCAAAGGCTGTCCCAATCAATGTGATATCAATAAGGTCAGCATTGAAGGGGAGAAACCCCTTTTCTACGGAAGCCGTTGCGACAAGTATGATGTGGACATCAAAAAAACCGTCCAGCAGACCATGCCCGATCTCTTTGCCGAAAGGGAGGCCTGGATGACCGGACAGCCCGAAGACTTGAATCCCGGCGGGAAACGGGGAAAAATCGGGATTCCCAGGGCCATGTTTTTCAGGGAACTCCTGCCCTTTTTCCGAACTTTTTTCAGCCAACTGGGTTTTGAAGTAATCCTCTCTGATGTAACCAACAAATCGATCATCCATCAGGGCGTGGAGAGCATGGCCGCTGAGACCTGCCTGCCGGTCAAAGTATGCAACGGGCATATCCTGGAGCTGATCCAGGAGGGAGTGGACCGGATTTTCCTGCCCAGCATCGTCGACATGAAAACCAACAACCCGGATTATCCCCAGGGGGTGGTCTGCCCCCTGGCCCAAACCCTGGCTTACACGGTTCATTCTTCCATCAACTTCCAGGATAAAGGAGTCCGGGTCATTTCACCGGTCCTCTATTTCGGAAGGGGCGAAAGAATATTAAGACAGGGATTGATGAAACTGGGCCGTTCCCTGGGGATCATCAATCCATTTTTAATTTCCTCGGCCATGAAAAAGGGTTTAGCCGCCCAGGAGGATTTTTACAAAAAAATGCAGGATCGCGGCCGGGAGGTCCTGGCCGATTTAGGGCCGGAGGACATAGCCATGATGGTTGTCAGCCGCCCCTATAACGGCGTTGATCCCGGCATTAATTTGAATATCCCCAAAAAATTACGGGAGCTCGGGGTCCTGGCCATCCCCATGGATTTTTTCCCCCTGGATCAAAAAAGCGAGACCGAGGATCCCAAATACCACTACTGGCGGTTCGGTCAAAAGATCATGGGGGCTGCGGAAATACTCATCAAAGATCCAAAACTCTATGGAATTTACATCACTAATTTCAGCTGCGGCCCCGATTCCTTCATTCTTCATTTTTTTCGCGATGTTCTAAAAGGGAAACCCTACCTGGAAATCGAAATCGACGAACACAGCGCCGACGCCGGCGTGGTGACCAGACTGGAGGCCTTTTTAGACAGTCTGAGAAACAGTAAAACCTCGGCCCTCCCGGTCCTGAAAAAACGAACCGACTTCCGTATCCCATCGGGGAACCACCGAAAAATTTATATCCCGCCCATGACCGATCA
>JACQYK010000241.1 GCA_016208255.1 Deltaproteobacteria bacterium
CATCCGGCTTCTGTTCGATCGGCTTTGCCGATCTCAGGGGAGACTTCCGAAGGAAGTCAGATAAGAAGCCTTTTCTTAGGCCGGCATACGGCATCCGGATGGATGCCTTTTCAAAAGCTCGCCGATTCGGCTTCTGCATAGAAGCCTCTTTCAAAGCTCGACTAAGTCGAACGGATCGAGCGGCCCGACCGGCTCGTGGTGTCACGCCCCTGCGTGGCATGACGGTTTAATACCGCGCATTATATCCCAAATCAGAACCGCTGTCTGTTAAGAATTGTAAATCTTCGGTTGGAGGATCAACAAGACTTTACCCACGGTTTACACTTCTTAACACTTCTTTAGGTTTTAATGTGTCATAATATTTGACAACCTCGCAAAAAGTCAAAAAACGACTTTCACGAGTCGGGAAAGGGCTTCCCCTCTCCCGCCACTTGAAGTGAATTCAAGTGGTTCCACCTTCACCCCAGGCCGGGACTTAATCGTCCTCGGCCTGTTGATGGATTTCTTACGAGTCCATCAATATTTAACGCAGCACAAGGGTTAAGGCATTAAAGGTGTGTGGGGAATTGGCTTAAGTGATTCGGGGGTATAAAAGAGTGTCTCTTATACAAAGAATAAAGTTTTTCAGTCCCCTATCCGGGATCATCCCGGCCATACTCATCCTGGTCATGAGCGGATGCGCCACCGTAGGACCGGATTATCTTCAGCCACGGACCAGGACCGGCAGTGAATGGCGAAACGATCTTAAACACGACCCGTCCGCCAGGGAAGCGGACCCCCAGACCCTGGCTGTTTGGTGGACCACTTTCAACGATCCGGAATTGAACAGCCTGATTGAACGGGCCGTAAAGGGCAATCTGGAACTGAAAAAGGCCCGGTCCCGGGTCCGGGAAGCCCGGGCCCGACGGATGGCTGCCAAAGGGGGCCTTTTCCCCACCCTGGATGCCTCTGGTACGGCAAGCCAGAGCCGCAGCAGCGAGGAGACCGGCAGCGGAAAGACCGTTGATCTTTTCACCCTGGGTTTTGATGCCCTGTGGGAGGTCGATCTTTTCGGAGGGGGACGCCGTACGGTAGAGGCGGCTGAGGCCGCTCTCCAGGCCAATCAGGAAGGGCAAGGCGATGTCCTGGTTTCTCTCCTGTCGGAAATGGTCTTGAACTATACGGAAGTTCGAACCTTTCAGGCCCGGCTGGCAACAGCGGCAAAGAATCTGGAGTCTCAAAAGGAGACTTATCAATTGACCCTTTGGCGCAATGAGGCAGGATTGATCGATGAGCTGGCGGTCCAGCAGGCCCGCTATACCCTGGAAAACATTCGATCTCAGACCCCGGCCTTGCGTACCGGTTTGGAGCAGGCCATGAACCGCATTGCCGTGCTCCTGGGTGAACAACCGGGGGAAGTTCATAGGGAACTGGAGGGAAGGAAACCCCTTCCGGTACCGCCCCTGGAATTGGCCGTGGGCGTTCCGGCGGATGTTTTGCGGCGAAGACCGGATATAAGAAGGGCCGAACGGGAACTGGCGGCCCAAACGGCCAGGATCGGCGCCGCCAAAGCCGAGCTCTATCCCAAGCTAAAACTGAGCGGTTCCATAGGCCTGGAGGCTTTCGGTCTGGGCAACCTGTTTTCCCTGGGCAGCCGGACCATGACCGGCGGCCTTGGTATTTCCTGGCCGATTTTTCATGCCGGGGTCCTCAGGCAGAATGTGGAGATCCAGTCGGCCCTTCAGGAACAGGCCTTTCTCTCCTACGAGGCCGCCGTTCTGACGGCCCTGGAAGAGACCGAAAACGCCCTTAAGTCCTATGCCGAAGAGCATTCCCGATATAAGTCCTTGAAGGAAACCATCATGGCGGCGGAAAAGGTTGTGAACCTGACCCGGGAAAAATTTCAGGCCGGTCTGACCGATTTCGGCCAGGTGCTGGAGGCGCAACTGATCCTCTGGTCCTTTCAGGATCAGAGGATTATCAGTCAGGGATCCCTGTCTTCCGGCCTGGTGAGAATTTATAAAGCCCTGGGAGGCGGCTGGGAATCCTGGGGGCTGGAAGAGATAAAATAAATGGTCTGGGAGAAATGGGATGGATTTGAAATCGGAAAAAGAACCGGATGTGGCCCAAGCCCTGGGGATTGATCATTCTTCCGGTCGGCGGAAAGGCCGAAAACGTCTGCTGGTTGGCCTGGTTGTGCTGTTGGTTATTGTTAGCGGGGCAGGGCTTTGGATCAGGGGAGACCGGACTGAAAAAGTTCAATACAAAACCCAGGAGGCGGTGAAGGGAAATTTGACCGTCATCGTTACCGCCACCGGCACCCTGCAGCCGACCAATAAAGTGGAGGTAGGCAGCGAGCTGTCCGGTATTATCAAGACCGTTGAAGTGGATCACAACAGCCGGGTAAAAACCGGCCAGGTCCTGGCCAGGCTGGATTCCTCGAAACTCGAAGCGCAAGTACAGCAGTCAAGGGCCGCTCTGGAATCGGCGGAAGGGAAACTGCTGCAGGCCCAGGCGACCCTTAAAGAGAGCAGGGACAAGCTGGAGCGCTATAAAAAGGTATTGGAATTGAGCCGGAACCAGGTTCCTTCACAAGCCGAGTTTCAGGCCTCCGAAGCCGTCTCTGAACGGGCCAGGGCCGATGAAGTAAGCGCCCGGGCCTCGGTTTCCCAGGCGCGGGCCACCCTGAAGGCCCAGGAGACGGATCTGTCCAAAACCGTGATCCGCTCCCCGATCAATGGGATCGTCCTCACCCGCAGTATAGAACCGGGGCAGACCGTGGCCGCCGCGCTCCAGGCCCCGGTTCTGTTCACCCTGGCCGAGGACCTGACCCAGATGGAACTGATCGTCGATGTGGACGAAGCCGATGTGGGCCAGGTCCGGGAAGGGCAGGGGGCTGTTTTCCGCGTGGATGCCTACCCGGACCGGACCTTTGAGGCCCTGATAAGGCAGACCCGCTACGGTTCCAAAACCGTTTCAGGGGTGGTAACCTATGAAACGGTGTTGAAGGTCAGCAATAAGGATTTGTCCTTAAGACCGGGAATGACGGCCACGGCCGATATTACGGTCAAGAAGGTCGAAAATGCCGTCCTCATACCTCAAGCGGCCCTGCGTTTTACGCCGCCGGTCCAGGAGAAAGAAGAACAGCCTTCCAGAGGGCTGGTGGGTTCGCTCCTCCCCCGTCCGCCCAGACCTTCGGCCAAACGCAAGCAGGAAGAGAATTCGGCCGGGAAACAGCAGACGGTCTGGATCCTTAAAGATCGGCAGCCTTCGGCCCTTTCCATTTCCATCGGATCGACCGACGGGACCATGACCGAAGTGACTGCCGGAGAGATCAAGCCGGGGATGCGGCTGGTACTGGATCAGGTAACGGAAAACCAATGACCGGCGAAGAAATAGGTACCAGAGACCATCGTCCCGGAGACCCTCTAATCGTTTTCCAAGGGGTCAGAAAAATCTATGGCCAGGGTCAGGCGGCCATGGAGGCTTTAAGGGGGATCGATCTTTCCATCGGGGAAGGGGAATTCGTGGCCATCATGGGGCCAAGCGGATCGGGCAAGTCGACCTGCATGAACCTGTTGGGCTGCCTGGATACCCCAACGGCCGGGGCCTATCGCTTCAAAGGTATCGAGGTCGGCAGGCTGGCCCGCAACCAGCGGGCCCTTTTGCGTCGTCATTTTCTGGGATTTGTCTTCCAGGGGTATAATTTGCTGAGCCGGACCACGGCCCTGGAAAACGTCGAAATGCCCCTGATCTATCGTGGGACTCCGGCTGCTGAAAGGCAGACCAGGGCGGTTCAGGCCCTCGACAGCGTCGGTTTGAAGGGATGGGAATCTCATACGCCGGGTGAGCTTTCCGGAGGTCAGCAACAACGGGTGGCCATCGCCCGGGCTATCGTTACCAATCCGGCTGTTTTACTGGCCGACGAACCTACCGGAAATCTGGATACGGCCCGAAGCAAAGAGATCATGGAAGTGCTGTTGTCTCTGAACCGCAACCGGGGGATTACCATTATCATGGTCACCCATGAACAGGATATGGCGGCCTACGCCGGCCGTATCATTCATTTTCTGGATGGGCTGGTTGATTCGGATCAGCAAAACGGGAGGGCATTCTGATGCTCTGGAACACCGTTATTTTATCGCTGCGGGCCATCAAACGCAATATTCTGAGGTCTTTTTTGACCATCCTGGGCATTGTGATCGGGGTGGCGGCGGTCATTGTCATGGTCACTATCGGCGGCGGGGCCACGGTTCAGGTGACCCAGCAGATTTCCAGCCTGGGCAGTAACTTATTGATGGTGACCCCGGGCAAGCGTATGGGACCGGGCCAGTCCTCCACCAGCGCCCCCTTTAAAGTGGAAGACGCGGAGGCCATCGGGCGGAATATCCCTTCGGCGGTGGCCGTGGCCCCCATCGTCTCCAAATCCCTGACCGCCATCTACGGCAACGAGAACTGGTCGACTACCGTCACCGGAACGGACAATCAATTCTTTAAGATGGGGAACCGGATCATTAAAAGCGGACGCACTTTTTCCGAAAGCGAGATCCGGGCCGGGGCTTCATCCTGCGTTATCGGGGAAACGGTGCGTAAGAAATTATTCGGCGGCCAGGAGCCTCTGGGGGGAAAGATCCGTCTCCAAAAGCTATCCTGTGAGGTCGTCGGTCTGCTGGAGGCCAAGGGCCAGAGTTCCATGGGCATGGATCAGGACGACCTGGTGGTGATTCCCCTCAGGGCCTTTCAAAGGCGTATTGCCGGCAATCAGGACATCGCCCTTATCGGCGTTTCGGTCCGGGAAGGGGTGGCCACTGAAAAGGTCAAAGGCGATATCGAACGGCTGATGCGGGAACGCCGCCATATTTCAGCCAACAAAGACGATGATTTTAATGTCATGGACATGAAGGAGATAGCCAATATGCTGGCCGGAACCACCCGGGTCCTGACGGCCCTGCTGGGGGCCGTGGCCGCTGTCAGCCTGCTGGTCGGCGGCATCGGTATCATGAATATTATGCTGGTGTCGGTTACCGAGCGCACCCGGGAGATCGGCATCCGTCTGGCCATCGGGGCCCTGGAGCGTGAGGTGCTTATGCAGTTTTTGGTGGAGGCCGTGGTTTTGTCCACCCTGGGGGGAATCATCGGGGTGATCCTGGCTTTGATCGGGTCGGTCTGGCTGGCCGGGATGTTGAATGTGCCTTTTGTTTTCAACGCCGGCATTGTGGCCATCGCTCTGCTTTTTTCAGTGACGGTCGGTCTGGTTTTCGGCTACTTCCCGGCCCTGAAAGCCGCCCGAATGGACCCCATTGAGGCCCTGCGTTATGAATAGTGGGCCAGTAAAACTTTGTTCTATATTTTGTTCTATGTTTTTTGAGACGGCTTCTCAAAAAGTCGTCATTCCCGCGGAGGCGGGAATCCAGACTATCCTCAACCCATTAAAAACGCTGGATTCCCTTTTGCAAGGGAATGACGGAATTTAGCCTTCAATGATTTTTTTCGAGTCCATCATTTTGAGACCTTTAATATTTTATCAGCTATCTTTGAACTATAGTCGGGGTGCCGGGATGCCTTTCCAGACCAGCCGCTCTTCCCGGCGCGGATCGTTTTCCACCCGGCAGGGCACATTAAACAGCATGGTGGCCCGATTTTCCTTATCGTAGGCCGGCCAGTGGGGGAGCCCTTCCGCATCGGGGTTCCCGCAGCGGGCGAAGTTAATCCAGGATTGGCTCATGGCCCGGGCCAGTTCATAGCGGTCGGGACTGTCGCCGGA
>JACQYK010000242.1 GCA_016208255.1 Deltaproteobacteria bacterium
AGGGCATGGTTGCCTGGCCCTATACGTTATCCTGGCGGACAAAGGCTTTTTTCCTGAAACGGAGCTCTGGCGGTTCTGTAAAGACGACGGAATATTGGGGGGCCATCCGGACTATACCAAGATTCCGGGCGTGGAAGCCTCCACCGGGGCTCTGGGTCATGGCTTGTCGATTGGGGTGGGCATGGCTATTAATGGCCGCTTTGAACACTCCGACCATCGAATTTTCGTCATCCTTGGTGACGGCGAGTGCAATGAAGGCTCCATCTGGGAGGCGGCCCTCAGTGCCGGAAACCGGCGCCTTTCGAATCTTTGCGTCCTGATTGATTATAACAAACAGCAGTCGTATGACAGCACCTTCTCCGTACAAAACCTTGAACCCTTTGCCGATAAGTGGAGGGCTTTTGGATTTGCGGTGGAAGAGGTGGATGGACACGATCCCGAGGATCTCAGGGATGTTCTGTCCAGGGTGCCGCTGGCGCCGGACAAGCCTTGTGCCATTATCTGCCACACGATCAAAGGGAAGGGGATCCGTTTTGCCGAAAAGAACCTGGAATGGCATCATAAGAATAAAATAACCGATGAAGAAATCGCGGCCATGAACCGGGAATTGGAGAGGGGCTGATGCGGCTGACCTGCTTGAACATGGTTTATGAAATGGCTAAAGAGGATCCCAGAATCTTCTTTATAGGATCGGACCTTGGTTTTGGAACCCTTCGACAGTTTCGGGCGGAGATCCCGGATCGGTTTATCATGGAAGGCATCAATGAGGCCCATGCCGTCGGGTTGGCGGCCGGTTTGGCCCTGGAAGGCAAGATCGTCTTTGTCAACACCATCGCCACCTTTTTGACCAGACGTTGCCTTGAACAGATTGTTCTGGATTTATGTCTTCACCAGGTTAATGTCCGTCTGATCGGCAATGGCGGTGGGGTGGTTTACGCCCCCTTGGGTTCCACCCACCTGGCTTTTGAAGATTTGGCTCTTCTCCGAGCCATACCCAACATGACCATCGTGGCCCCGGCTGATGCGGACGAAATGCGACGTTTTATGCCCCAGACCTTGGATTATCCGGGACCCATTTATATACGCCTGGCTAAAGGTTTTGACCCGGTTGTGAGCCGGGAGGATCCCCCTTTCATCATCGGACAGGGGCTGGTTATCAGGCCCGGTCGTGATGTCCTGGTTTTGACCACTGGTATTACCCTAAGACTGGCCCTGGCCTCGGCTGAAATCCTGGAGAGCGAAGGGATTGAGATGGCCATTTTGCATCTCCCGACCATCAAGCCCCTGGACCAGGAGAAGATTTTGAACATGGCCTCGATGGTCAAGGCGGTGATCACCATCGAAGAGCACACCATCATTGGTGGTTTGGGCAGCGCGCTGGCCGAACTGATGGCCGAAGCCGACTTTGACCAGCCCAAAAGATTCCGGCGTCTTGGTCTACCCGACGCTTTCCCTGACCAACTGGGCTACGGGTCCCAGGATAGTTTGCTGGCCCGTCACCATATTACATCTGGCTATCTGGTCGAAGTGGCCAGAAATTTACTCGGAAAAATGAAACGGACGACCGGTTGAGGCGTCCCTATTTTTAAGGAGGTATTCCAATGGGGCGGTTGCTCAATATCGTAACGCCGCTGCACCAGACGACGGCGCGGAAATATCTGGAGCGGATGACCGATGATAAGGTTACCTGTATGAGGAAAGCCAAAGAGTATGAATTTGATTACTGGGATGGGGACCGGCGATTCGGGTATGGCGGCTACCAATACCTGCCCGGGCGTTGGAAACCGGTGGCCCAAGCCTTAATGGACCTCTATGATTTAAAACCCGGATCAAGGGTATTGGATGTTGGCTGCGGGAAAGCCTTCCTGCTTTATGAAATGAAACTGCTCATCCCGGAGCTGCAGATTACCGGTTTTGATATTTCGCATCATGGTCTGGCCGGGGCCCGGTTGGAGATCCGAGACCATCTTTTTATTTATCGGGCCCAAGATCGGTATCCCTGGGGCGATGGGTATTTCGATCTGGTGATTTCTTTAGGCTGCCTTCACAATCTCCGTATTTTTGAACTTGAAACCGCGGTTAAAGAAATCGAACGGGTTGGCCGGAATAAATACCTTATGCTGGAAAGCTACCGGAACGAACAGGAGTTGTTTAACCTTCAGTGCTGGGCATTGACGGCGGAGGCCTTCTTTGATACCGCCGAATGGATCTGGATTTATAACCACTTCGGATACACCGGTGACTATGAATTTATTTACTTTGAATAAGGACCAGGGAGGAGAATCTTGCAGGTAAAAAAAACAACGGCGGCCATCCTGGAAACTTCTCGTCAACCGCTAATAGTTTCAGAAATAGAGATGCCGGAGGAATTAACCTGCGGCCAGGTATTGGTGGAGGTTCTTTACAGCGGCATTTGCGGGGCGCAAATCAATGAGATCGATGCCGTCAAAGGACCGGATCGATTTCTTCCGCATCTCCTGGGCCATGAAGCTTCCGGAACGGTGCTGGAAACCGGCCCGGCGGTAAAAACCGTCAAAACCGGCGACCAGGTGATAATGCACTGGCGGCCCAGCGACGGGATCCAGTCGGATACCCCGGTCTACCGCTGGAACGGTCGGAAAGTCAATGCCGGCTGGGTGACGACCTTCAACCGGCAGGCGGTGGTTTCCGAAAATCGGTTAACGGTTATTCCCCCGGATTTCGACTTGAGGATCGCCCCTCTTTTTGGATGTGCGGTGACCACCGCCATGGGGGTTATCAATAATGACGCCCAGGTTAAAATCGGTCAGTCGGTAGTGATCTTCGGGGTAGGCGGCGTAGGTCTGAATCTCTGTCAGGCGGCTGATCTGGTAGCCGCTTTTCCCATAGTGGGCATCGATCTCCTGGACACAAAAATCGAAATGGCCAAGCGATTCGGGGCTACCCACGGCCTAAACTCTATCGGCCTGAGTCCTGACTCCTTAGCAACGGCCATAGGGGAGATTGTCGGAGACAGCGGAGCCGACGTGGTTATAGATACCACGGGCCTGGCCCGGATAATCGAACAGGCCTATGAGTTGACCCATAAGGATGGAAAAACCATATTGGTCGGAGTTCCCAAAAAAGGGGAAAATATTTCCATTTATTCCCTTCCGCTCCATTTCAAGAAAGTTTTGAAGGGATCGGAGGGGGGCAGTTGTCAACCTCATATTGATATTCCCCGCTACCTCCGCCTGGCCAGGGAAGGCAAGCTGAAGCTGGATGGCCTCATCACCCATGAATTCCCTTTGGAGAAAATCAACGAGGCCATTGCCCTGGTGCGAAGCGGTGAGGCCGGCCGGGTCCTTATTGATATGAAAAATTATTAATAATAAAAAAATGGTAATATTTTAGGTGTTTGAAAAGAAGGTTTTTGTCCACCGCAAAGTCGCAAAGAACGCAGAGAGATTTTTTTTGAACAACCCCGTGAAGTGAAAGATTCCCTTCAATTAGTGGTGGGTGCCGATGGACAAATAGGAGGAGCGCTTTTTGCCTATTTGAAGCAGGCCCGGGTTCCGGTAATAGGCACGGTCCGGGACTCGGGCCGAGCCGGGCCAGAGCATCTAAATCTGGACCTGCGGCAAGACCTCCGGCATTGGCGGCCCCCCTGCCCGGTGGAGGTGGCCTATTTTTGCTTCGGGGTAACCAAACTGCAGGACTGCTCCAAAGACCCATTGGGCTCGGCCAGAATAAACGTGCAGGCCACCCTGGACCTGGCACGGATTCTGGCGGCCCAGGGGACATTCGTTATCTTTCTTTCTTCCAATCAGGTTTTTGATGGCAGCCGCCCCCGGGAAAAGGCCGATAGTCCTTTTTCCCCGGTCAATGAATACGGACGCCAGAAGGCCCAGGCCGAAAAGGGTTTACGTGAGTTCGAAGATCAGGTCGCCTTTCTGCGACTGACCAAGGTTCTGGGCCCGGAAACTATTTTTTCCGATTGGGCCGCTTCCCTTGCCGCAGGGAAATCCGTTGAGGCCTTCAGCGACTTATCCATCTGCCCGTTTCCCATTAAGGGAGTAGTCTCTATTTTACGACTTGTCGCCGACCGGAAGGAGGGGGGGATCTGGCAGGTTTCCGGCGAGAAGGATCTCAGTTATCTGGAGGCGGCCAGAATAGGTGCCCGGATCCTGGGGGCTGATCCCGGACTCATCAAACCGACAAGCCGGGTCAAGACCGGCTTGGGACCGGAAACGGGCGGTTTTTACACATCCCTTAATACCGACCGACTGACCAAGGATCTCGGCCTTTCTCTTCCCCCGGTCGACGATGTGGTCAGGGATGCTTTTTTATGGATGAAATGAAAACTAATACTAAACGTAGAGTCAGTCATGGCTAATGTGGCCTTAATATGCCTATATGATCACCGTGCTTTAGGGCTTCGGGCCATTTCCAATGCTCTTCAGGCTGCTGGACATGAGACGGTGGTCATCCATTTCAAACTACCAATTAATGCGTGTGAACAACAGTACCTCGAGGACCCTACACACTACGAAGCCATTCATACCTCCGATTTAACTAACGGGTTTGCTATCCGGAAATATAACTATGACGTTAACCCCTGGACTACGGAGGAGCTGAATTTACTCCGAGAGATCCTTTCGACCTTATGCCCGGATGTTATCGGTATTAGCACCCGTAGTGCCTACCAACCTTTTCTTTCCCCAATAGCCGCTGCCATACGTTCTGTGCCGGGGGCTGTAACCGTTGCCGGTGGATTCGGAGCAACTTTCGATGTTGAGCGGTGCAGTGAGTTATTCGACTATGTCTGTGTCGGAGAGGGCGAGCAAACCATGCTGCAGCTCTCCGAAAACGTGGATAAGGGTAAATCAATCAAGAAAATAAATAACTTGGCTTATAGAAATGACGAGCGGATAGAGAAAAACCCATTAATCTTGCCCTCCGAAGAAGATTTTCTCTATAATTTCAGCATGGGTTCGGTGACGCATTTAGTTATAGAGAATGGCCTATTGATAGAATCGGATATTTTATTGCGTCAAATCCACATACCTCACGCGGACGCTGCAGCTTATCACACCATGGCGGGCCTGGGCTGCCTCAATAACTGCTCTTATTGTTGTGCAGGGCGCATGGTGAATTTATACAAGGATGTAGGCTCACTACCCAAAAGACGCCTTCGACCAATCCAAAATGTGATAGAAGAATTAAAATTCGCAAAGGGTTATGGTTTTGGCACCATCACTTTTCTCGATTCATTTCTTGTTGCGCCCAGGGAGTATCTTCTTGACCTATTCGATGTTTATGCATTGGAAGTAGGGCTTCCTTTTTTTGCTCAGTTCCACCCGGCTCAAATTCTTGATCATCCTGACATCTTAGAAAAAGCCTTGCAGGCCGGGCTTAATTTTACGGTAATCGGCATTCAATCGGGAAGCGACAGGATCAACCGCGATATTTTTAACCGGCCTATGCCCACTGCCCAGGTCCTGGAACTGGCGGCTTTGTTTACCCATTACCAAGAACTATTCTTTCAGTATCACATAATTACCCACAATCCCTTTGTAGACAAACAGGCTTTTGGCGAAACTTTGGATCTGATCCGACTTCTGCCCAAGGAGCACGCTGAACTGGTGTTAATAAGATTGAGACCATTCCCGGGGACCGACATAGCTGCTCGAATCGAAGCCTCGCCCGCATTCACATTTCCGGACACAGCCCTGCTTCATAAAAGAGCAATATTTTATCTGCTGCGTTTCTATTTGGATAATAATGAATTCGATGAGATTATTCGACAAGAGAGCAGACATACCTTTGCCTCATTACGCGATACGTTCATCAAACAAGTCATCAGAGCTGGACGGGTACAACGTTTCGGTAGCCTTGAGGATTCTGAAACCCAAAGAATTGAAACCGGGTTCTACAGAGTATACCGTGACCTCTTAAGCTCGTACTATGAAAAGGCCTTGAGCGCTTGGTTGTCCGTGCCCTCAGCCGGCAACAGGGAAAGACTTGAAAAGGTTTTACAAGAAGAGTCTTTCGCTCATATTCCTCAAACACCTAATGGCGTAGAAATTGATCTCTCCGGTACGTTTTTTGGGACAGGCTGGGGGAGGTCGGAGACCAATATCCACGGCCAAAAATGGCGTTGGATAGGCCCGACCGGTACTTCTACTGTGATGATAATCCTCGATAAAAGATTCGATTATTTCATTGAGACGCTCATTCATACTGCCGAAGGCGACTACCTGATAGCTTTAAAAGTGGAGGTGAACGGTTTTGTTCCCAAAGAACAGCAAATTGTCCGTGAGGGCGATCTTTTTTTCCATCGTTGCAATTTTTCGGGATCAAAGGTAGGGGTAAACGGTCGGACTACCGTGTGCTATAAATTAACGGGAAGCCGTATTACCGACAACCCATTGCCGCAGTTAGTCGCCCTTACCCGCTTGAGAGTTAACCGTTTGTAAGTAGCATTAGAGGGAAGATTATTATGTACGTGCCGGATATGTTGGATTTTATAGCTGAATTGTATGAAAATGGAGAGATAGGCAAGATCCGGAATGTAATGGAAATCGGCGCCCAGGAGGTTTTCGCCACTAATATGGAGCAATGTGTTGAGCGCTTCATCAAAGCCTTTCATCCCAATGCACGGATTACTAAGGATTGTCTCACTGCCCTTTCGTTTGGAACCGCACGAGAACTCTACCGTTTCGTTGGATGTAACTACTGTTGCACCGATGTAATAAAGGACCCTGATAACCGGTTTAACCGTCTGCTCTTCGATATCAACCTAGATCAAGTGGCATCGATCTACCAAAACAAGTTTGACTTAGTGACCAATCTAGGTGTCTCTCAGCACGTTTTAAATCAGTTAAATGCTTTCAAGGCAGTTCATGAATTCACCACTCCCGGTGGCTATATGCTTCATTATCTGCCCTTCACCGGTCGCTATGATGATCTCTATTTTTACTACCAGCCGGTATATTTCGAGCACCTTGCTAAGTCGAACAAGTATGACCATATCGGGACTTGGCTCTATCTGACCGGTGACCACTTATCCTCTCGCAGCCGTGTCCGATGGGACGTCCGGTTGTGGGAATTTATCAAATTCCCTTTGCATCTAACCAATAAATATCATGTCCTGGCAGTACTTTTCCGCAAAACAGAAGATTCCTCCTTTCGCCAGCCATCTCCGCAAGGGTTTCCTGAAGAAAATCCCGGTCTCACATTGAGCCCCGCTTTCTTTCGCCTCATTGACCGGACAATATCCAGCAACATCCCTGAGCGTCCAATTCGGGTTTTAACCCTGGGCCGGGCGGCCACTTCCATTGGCGAAGACTGGGCCGACGTCGCGGCCATAACAAAGGAATTCCTCACTCCGGAATCCATTTCTTTGCCAGACGGAGAGCATTCGGCTTACCTTGGATCGACCATAAAACTCGACGAGGATGGTAATTTCCTATTTAAACATCCTGGCAAGCGATTCCACGTGATTTGCAATTTCGGCGCTTCGCAACGTTTCATTGATCAGCTCGGATTCTACCGGTTTATTCATCAAATCGTAGAACCCGAAGGATTTATGGTTCATGTCGTGCCTTTTTTGGGGTACAGCGGCAGGGGATATTTCAATTACGAATTATCGTTCTTCGGGGAACTGGCTTACGTTAACGACTATGTTGCAGTATGGACTGGTCTACTATTGCCCGAAGGCTTGATTACCCTGCATGATGAGATTTTTAATCACTTGCGGATATCCCCGGCACGACACTGGGAACCGCTTTGGGTCTGCGTGCTATTGCGCAAACGTTTTGATAGGGAATTTTTGACTCCGTTCCAAGGATTTTATAAGTCAATTCGAGACGAGGCCATCGGTCGGCACTATCAAATTCTGCGAAATAATGTCTTTTTGCCCGATGACCCTGAACCGTGGGTTCGGCTCAGTGAGCGTATGAGAGCCGTTTCGGAAAAATATCAAAAAGTGGTTTCACCGCCGGCGGTTTTCTCCAATGAAGACTTTAACCGTCTGGCGGTTATTCGGAAACAAAGCTGGGAAATTAAGCGAAAGACCCGCTGATGAACCAGACTCCGCTGAAATCATGCCTATCGACAGTGAAATAAAAGGGTACCAGGCCGGGATCACGAGCAAAGAACGCCGGTCCGCCCTCATTTGGATCACAGGCCTCCCCGCATCGGGCAAATCCACTATCGCCACAGAACTTGCACGTCGGCTCTTCGATTTCAAAATCAATACCTTTGTTCTTGATGGCGACCAGGTACGTCATGGTCTCTGCAAAGACTTGGGATTTTCAATAGATGACCGGCGGGAGAATCTGAGGCGTGTGGGAGAGGTTGCTAAAATACTGGTCGATTCAGGCCTACTCACCATAGCGGCCTTTATCTCGCCTTATGCACGAGATAGAAAAGCGATCCGGGCGCTTTTCGAAAATAATAATGCCGAATTTATCGAGATCTACCTTAAGTGTGAATTGGCGGTCTGTGAGGCCCGAGATCCTAAAGGCCTTTATAAAAAGGCGCGGAAGGGGGAGATACACTTTTTTACTGGTATCTCCGATCCGTATGAAGTGCCGACGTCACCGGAATTGATCATTGGGACCAATCGCCTGACCATTGAAGAGAGCGTCAAGAAAATCACCGACTATCTTAAGTTTAGAAAGATCATTTGAATTCTCTTGAGAATGATAGAGATATCAAACAATGAGTCTTTTCAATTTCTGTTTCAATCAAACCGATATGGACGTCTGAAAACTACTGGAGGGAAATATGGGAATTCCTGCACCGCTTGCAGAACTGATCGCCTTTGAGCACGCCTATCGACCTATAGGTCAGCATGTTCTTTCCCTTGGACGACAGACTGTACTTATTAACGAAATGGGGATGAAACGTATTCTTAAGCGCCACAAACTTCAGTGGCCCAATCTGGAGATTGTTTACGACAATCTCACGGTCCAGGCCAGGCTGTCCCCGGATCAACGCTACATCACCGATGAGACATTCTGGCGTGCATTAGATGTTGAGCATCTGGACGTTTTGGATATCAGTGATTATGAAAAAGCCACTATAATCCATGACATGTGTCGTCCAATTCCTGAGGATTGGAAAGGACAATATGATTTTATCTTCAATGGTAGCATTCTGGATAACCTGTTTGATCCTGCTACGGCTATGCGGAACATATCCAAAATGTTGACCCCGGGTGGCCGCGTATGTCATGCTGAAATGGCTAGCAATCTTGCGTTCGAGTACCTGATTTATTCGCCTGATTGGTTTTGGGATTATTATGCATACAATCAGTTCGTTGACTGTAAGGCGTATCTGTGTTGCTTTGAAAATTTGGACCAACTTTTAAATGGTCCGTGGCGTATTTTTTACTTTAATCCTAAATCAACAGGTGAAAGTGTAACTGTGCCCTCACTTGGGTTTCGACAAGCCGTGGTCGTTGTTTTCGCGGAAAAAGGCCTTGATTCAACATGGGATAATACCCCCATACAATGGTGCTATCGATCCGAATCTGATAAAGCAATCATTATGGAGGCGCGTAACCGGTTCAACGTCTCGCCGCGACCAGTATTTTCAAATTCAAGCATTAGGCTGCAGGCTTCTGAAGTGGAAGGTTTCTATGATTGTGGTTCTATATAGCTGAAGGGATCTGGTATGAAAATCGCCAAATCCTGAACGCTGTTTAAGGTCTTGGATCATCTGTTCAATTTTCCATCTCTTAGCATAATAACGAACCACAACCAGAGTAGAAAGGTGAGTATTAGTGGAAGAGACCTTTGAATTATTATGCCAATTGCCTTTTCGTCATTCCGTGCTTGACACGGAATCCAGTGTTTTTTAAATGGTTCTGGATACCGGCTTTCGCCGGTATGACGTAATCGGGGCTTTTTTCAAAGGTCTCGTGGAGATCAAAAAGCGGGGGGTCTTCCTTTTTTATTTTGAAATCGTCAACATCCTTTGGTGCCTTTAGGATGGTAAAGTTTGGCCCAAGGGGGAAAAAGAAAGTCTTTATAGAGCAAGGCCGAAAGGACCCATTGATGGCCAAAGACATTTTCCATCTTTGGGCATGATCTTTAGGCCATCCGCATCCAGGGTCTTCTTTCCCGTCTTCTCCGACAAGGTATCGTCAACCAGGAAAAAGAGAACGGCGTTGGCCTTGATCTTAAATGTTTTAAAAAACACGCCATGGCCGTTCCAACCAGTTCTTCTTGGTTCCAGACATAATCGGCAAAAAAAGTGAGTGAAACTGGAGAGGGGTCATTCCCAGGTAGATCGGATAAGGGCTTGAACGGTAGAGAAAGTATGAGTTTTCTTCCCCAGTTGGATAAACCCAACAATATAGGCACAAAAAATTTAAAAGAAGGGCTTGAGAAAGCCTCTGAAAACCAGGATAATATGAGTTGGATATCGTTTTTAGCATTTTCGATTCCCACGGGCGGTTCTCCTTTCTGGCTAAATGATAACTCGCCAGCCTCTTCAGCCAATTATAGGTCAACTACCGTGTTTTTTAATCTGAAAAAAGTCAAGAGCTTAGTGAATTTAATTAATAAAGGAATAAGTTGTGATTGATCTTCTTGGAAGTATAAATAAGTTAATGAATTTAGGTCATCCGAAAATTGGCAAGAACCTTATATTATTAATTAAACCTGACTATAAATTTTTCCCGGTCGGTCTGACCTATGTGGCTTCTACTCTGGAGAGGTGCGGCTATAGTTATGATTTCATTGATATGTCTTTTGAAGATTACAGCCAACTCAACAAACTGATGAGAAATAAATACAAAATTGTTATGACGGGCGGCATTGTTGGTGAATTTGAAGAGATTGAAAAAATTTGTCAATTTGTAAAAAATATTTCACCTGCCGTGAAAGTTATCATTGGTGGTTTGATAACCCGGGATGTTTCAAAATCGGTATTATCCAAGCTTAGATTTGATTATGCGGTTGTCGGTGAAGCCGAAGATACTTTGCCGGAACTTTTGGAGTATTGCTTGGGCAAGAAACAAAATATGGATCATTTACAATCCATTAAAGGGATTATGTTTAGATCCGCTGAGGGTCAGTTGGTAGCCACTGACCGGAGACCCCGTATTGATATTACTTCACGCAGCCTCTTGCCTTCGACCAATCTTTCCAGTTTGGAAAAATGGTTATCACAGACCAATAGATCGTTACCAGTCTTAACCGGGCGTGGCTGCTACGGGAAATGTACTTTCTGCAGCCCCTCCTTTCGCCAATTTAAGGGAAGGCCCTTTGAGGAAATATTTAAGGAAATTCAATTATTTTCTGAAAAGTTTACGATTAATATGATTAATTTCACCAATGAGGTCCTATTTAAGGAAGAAGATGAAATTATCAGTTTTTGCCAGGAATATAAAAACAGATTCAATATACCTTTTACGGCTGCCTTGCGTCTTGATATTTCTCCTCGGGTATTAAAGGAATTAAAGGCGGCAGGATGTATCGCGGTTGGTGTTGGTATTGAATCGGCAAGCGATAAAGTTCTGAATAAAATGCAGAAATCAATAACCAATCAAGACACTATGAAATTTCTCCGCCATGCCAATGATTTGAAACTTAATATTTCATCCGGATTCATGATTAATAACGAAGGTGAAACAGAAGAAGACATCGATAACACTTTGTCACTGCAGGAGGAATTAAAGATTACCAGTGGATTATCTTTAACCATTCCCTATCCGGGAACAATCATTTATAAAAGAGCCGTTAAACGTGGTTTAATTTCAGATGAATATAATTTTTTAAGAAGTCAGCAAATATTTTATAATAAAGTTCAGTTTTTGCCCGAATGTCTTTTTATTATTGATGAAGCGATAGGTAAGCCTCTACTGCCAAACCTTACCGATATTCCCGAGGAAAACTTTGTTTCGGTAATGTCTCGCGCCTATGCCCGTTTTTATAGAAGCAATGAATTGAAAAATGTAAGCTTGAATCCGGATGCTTCAAAAATAAAGGGACAGTGTCCCAAGTGCGGTCTTGACTGTGAATTCGATTTTAATCCGATCGCACCCGTCGTCAGGAATCTTTCTTGCCCTAAAACGGCAACCGGAGAGTGTCATCATGCTTTTCAATTTGCCGCCCATATCTTTAGCAATTATTATATTTCAGACTATGAGCAAAAAATAAAATGGATGCTTGAAAAAAGTGACCAGATATCCATTGTCGGGGACCCCTTTAATATAAAATTCTTATTCGCCTACCGGATATTTGATCTATGCGACAGGAATATCGTTGCCATGGGAAATCCTGAAAATGACAAAACAGGGCAATATGTATTTTATGACGGTTATAAGCATGTGATGCCCATCTCCCGGTTGTTGGATATTGAAACATTGGTTCAAGTGGATTTTGACAAATTATTGATAGCCTATATGCCGCCCTATTCCCATCATGTGCAGCAAAACCTAATAGCTTCGGGGATCCCTGAAAATAAAATTATTCAAATGTGCCCTGAAGAATTATTATTTAAAGGATAATCTATGGGAATCTCAAATAACGCTATCATCGTTATTCATTGGATGAAAACTAACCAGTTACTCCAGACCGGGGATGCCGTTGCCGAGCTGGGTGCGCAACAAATAAGCAATGACCTCATCGAAGATCATACCTACTTAGACAATCTGTCAAAGCTTTTTAAGGTAAGGCCATTTAGTGAGACCTTCGATTGGAAGATCAGCGAAAAAAAGTTTCTTGATGGTGGCCTGCAACATTTACCCGGGGATGCCCCTTTTGCTAAAAAGTTATACGAACATTTAGGATTGAAATATACGTGTATCGATTTTGACAATAGCCCGCATTCGATAAGGTTGGATTTAAATTATGATTCAGTTCCCAAAAATCACAAAGGGAAATACGCCTTGGTCACTAATCTGGGAACAACAGAGCACGCGGCAAATCAATTGAATGCTTTTAAGATAATACATGAATTGACTGCCTTGAATGGAATCATGCTGCACACCCTACCGTTCCAGGGTTTTTCTGCCCATGGCTTTATGGGTTATTCGATGCAATTTTTCTGGATGTTGTGTAAAAGCAATTTATATAATGTTATAGACGTAAATCTTCTTTATTACGATAGCTATCCAATTCCTGCGAATATAATTCGATTTGCAAAAGAGAATTCTTCTATTTTTGTAGAAAAGGACCATATTGAAAAGCTTATGTTGCGTGATGTCGGACTTGTTATTGTTTTGCAAAAGAAGCATGACATTGATTTTGTGCCTCCAATCGATGTGGCCAACGGAACAAAAACAAATGATTCTGTTATGAAACAAAGATATTGGACGGTATTTGATTTGAATTTGCTGGATAGGTATTTGTCACGAGGAAAAAATAAATAAATGATAATTAATTATTTGACGAATAATAAGAAAACCGAAACAGAAACGGATCGTGAAGACATCATTAATATGCTTCGAGCCTTGGGACCGTGTCAGGATGTTTATTACCGCCTGTTAATTCATTATGCGGTCCGGTATGCCGACTATCCGCCGATCGCTATTGGCAATTTTAAGATATTCAGCACTAATGATCCTCGTTCCAGCATGCAAGCCGTTCACCAGATCCTGGAAGCGGTCTATCCGGAAGTATCGGACCGCCTCGATTTTCTGCGCGGCTTCCGTGACTATTTTCCGGAAGGGCAGACTAATGACGGCACTAATCCCCGAGTTTGTTCGTTACTCTTGGCCTATTATCTTTTCATGAATAAGGAATATGAGGCCAGCCTTCAACATATCCAGGATGCCTTAAAGATTCATTCCGGTTGTATTCTTTCCAGTCATATGTATGGAGAAATTATGCGCCTCCGTGGCGACCCGAGAGAGTTATCTCTCACTGGAAAGTTTTGTACCGATCCTTTTGACTCTGTCCTTATTTCCAATGACGGATCCGTGCACCTTTGCTGCCCTTCCAATATGCCGATCATTGTCGGAAATGTCTACCAGCAAACCTTTGAAGAGATATGGAACTCGGACATCGCCCAGGAAATTCGTCACTCTATTCATGATGGTTCGTTCCGGTACTGCAATCGTATCTTTTGCTCCAAGTTGTATGATAAAATTCTTCCCAAAGAAACATTGATCATGGACAGCAAATTCGAGCTCATTATTGAACAACGGAAGATAAAATTAGATCCGAATTGTCTGGAACTGGCTTGCACCGGACATGACTGGACCTGCAATTTGAAGTGCGCGTCATGCCGAAAAGATTTCTATGAACCGACGGAAGAACAATCCCGAAAACTGGAGACGGCGACTGAACGGGTGATTATTCCGATCATGAAGTATGCCAAAACATTTCATATCAGTGGTGGTGAACCTTTTGCGAGTAAATATTCCAGGGATATCCTTATGAGACTCAATGCTCAGGATTTTCCTCACCTGCACACCCTTGGAATTAATACCAACGGCGTATTGTTAACCGAACGGCAATGGGAACAAATCAAAAACATTGAATATTTAAATATCGAAGTCAGTGTTTCAGTAGATGCCGCTACCGAAAAAACCTATAACATCGTCCGCAGTGGTGGGAATTGGAGGCAATTGAACGATAATTTACGTTTTCTGAGTCGTTTACGCCATGAAAAAATAATTGGGGTTCTCAAAGTAAACTTTGTCGTCCAGGATCACAACTTCCGTGAAATTCATGCTTTTGTTGAATTAGGATTGTCCCTGGGGTGTGATCAGATTCGATTCATTAAAATATTCAACGCCGGCACCTTTACCGAAGAGGAGTTTAACCAGCGCTCCGTTTTTGATTCGAAACATCCCAATTTTCAGGAATTACTCACCTGTCTGCAGGATCCGATCTTGGTGAAAAACAAAGAACAAATTGCTTTTATTGCCTTCGAGGATCTATTCCTCAAGGCCGGGTTAGAGATCCAACCCGCAGAATCTCAAAATTCTTTGCCTTTGTTCATTTAGAGGAGAGGGTCAAGACTGGGACTGCACTTCCATAGTTGCCATCCTAAAATTCTACATGTTTTTTGCTGAAGATATCCAAAAACAATTGGGTATATTTAGTAAATGAAACAGGGACGGGTTAATAATATAGTGACTTCTCCTACGGAATATATTTCTGAACAAAAGCTTCTGGATGAGTTTAATCGTTCTTTAAACAATCCAGAACTTATGTCCGCTTTGTCGAGGAGCGAAGTTACTAATGAAGTCTGGATATTCTTTGCCCAGCGATTAATTAAGAGCGGAGTCATCGCCTCCCATATTTTACGCTTGGCCAAAGATCTTGAGAAAGCAGGACGTGGTGACTGCTCATTGGTAATCATGAACATGTTAAATTTGTCTTATCCGGAAAATATGGATGTTAGATCCTACCAGGCCAGACTTTATGCTGACTTCGACCCGGTGGCATTTCTGGGCCCCTCTAATGATTTGCTGGAATCAGGGTCTTTCCCGAGCCAAGAGGCTGGCCATGATATCGCCTACGCAGCCGATCGAATGGTTGAGCTGGGTATCGGAAACCCTGAGGTCTATTTTTCATGGATCGAAAGCACTCTGCAAAAGAAAAGATCCCCGGAGCTTTTAGCGCATTATGCCCTTAGGCTAAGAGAGTCGCAACGGTATGTAGAGGCCCATGCCGTTGCCAAAGAGTCCCTAAGTCTCAAGACAAATGGCCTTCACCCGAATATTGCCGCAGCACTTACCGCAAGCAGTCTTGGTCTGCAGGATAGCAGTCTCTCCTTTATTGTCCGCGCCTTTGACATTGATGCCCACGCCACCTGGTGGAATATGATGGTCAAATATTCTTCCTATTTTGTTGGAATCCTCGCCACGGGGGCAAAACTCGGGAACCCAAGAGTTCAAAAATTGGCCGAATGGTTAGAGAATAAATTTAGTGAATGCCCGGATCTAATCTATCTGCCTCATCGATTTACCCCGTGGCATGTAAAAACACTCAAAGAAAAACGTGCCGAACGAATTTCGAAAGGGCTGCCGTCCCCCTTACTAGTCACCCAAAATAAAAGCGGCTCGGTTTCAGTCGCGAATATACTCTCTTCAGGATTTGATCTTCCATGTGTAACTTATTCCCTGGCCAACCTCCAGGTCATCCCCTCCATGCTGCGGGAATATCTCCGCGGAGGGGCGTGTTTCGTTACGCATCTTTTGCCGACAAGGCAAAATATTGATTTACTGAAAGCGGCCGGCATCAAAAAGATGATGGTTCACCTTCGCGATCCACGGCAGATTGTATTGTCGTTGGCCCATCATATTCAGAAATATAAAAAGCATGATTACTTTGAACGACAAAGAATGATCGCTAATCATTCTTCTAATCTTCGTCATTGCATTGATGATCTTATTGATCGTGTTTGGTTACCTACGTTGAAATTTCAATTGGAATGGCTGGCAGCCTCCCAGGAGATCGATATTTCGTTTACCACTTTCGAGCAATTTATAACGGATCCTCCGGCCTTTCTGGAACGCTTGTTGGACGCCTATGGTGGTGATCGGAACTGTTTCAATAGGAGTGCGGCCTTCAGCCTGGATATCAATACCGACCGTCATTTCCGAAAAGGGGAATTGGAAGAGTGGCGGGAGGTATTTACCGCGGCTCAAATCGATAGGGTAAACAGCACCATGCCGAACGACTTGAAGAGTTTCTTTGAGTGGCTCCCATGAGATGCGTTGATTCAGATATTATGATCCAGGGGGAATCATGAAAAGAATATTTAAGATAGTTGCCGTTAATATTATGGTATTACTCGCTCTTCTTTCAGTCATTGAAGGTACTTTCAGAATTTTTAACATTAAACGAGCTCCAATCAGTAAAACAATCTTCGGGTCCAAATTTGCACCTTACACCATGTTCATCAATCAACCGAACTGGAAAGATAATCCCTATCAAGTATTTGACACCTATCAAATGAAAGTCGGACAGGGAAAAAAGACTACCAACAACTGGGGCTTTCCTACCAAAGAAAATTTTGACTTTGCGGGTTTACCTATTGAAAAAAAAGTTAATGAAAAATTAGTCTTGCTGACTGGCGGATCGGCGGCGGCAGGTGCCGGAGCCACAGCCGATGACCAGCTAATAACGGCTGCTATGGAGCGGATATTAAATTCGAGTCAGGATACCTATCATTATAAAGTCATTAATTTTTCAAATGGAGGATGGATTGCTTCACAAGAGTTTATCGGTCTGGCGCTTTGGGGAAGATCTTATAATCCCGACTGGGTCATTACCATGGACGGAAGAAATGATATTGCGATTGCCTACGATCTCTACGAAGGTCCCGGTTTTCCCAAGCATTACCATCAAATGGAGTCCTATGTTCGAGGATATATGGAAGAAGGCCAGGGGATATCGTTTTATCGCGGTTGGTTGGAAAACTTAATATTAAAGTATAGCTTGGCCTACCGGACCCTTACCCGAAAAACCTATATCGGCAAAACACAACAATTAATAAAAATCGGTGACCTGGCGGTGGTGGCCAACCCCAACCTTGAAGACCTGAAGGGAAAACAAATCGACAGAATGGTACAATTTTATGCCAACAGTCTTGAAAATATCACCGGTCTTTTCCAAGACGCAAAATATATCCTGTCCATACAACCGTTGAGCAGTGATTATGCTAATATCTTCCAGGTCAGCGAAAAAGTTCTTGATGATGCCGCTGCCTTACTTCACAAATCTGATTGTAAAGACAGGGTATTTTACCTGCATTCGGCCAGGATGGTTTTCTATAACAATTCCATAAAGGCCATTCAAACGATCATAGAAAAGTACAAAGGAAAACGGTACATTGATTATTATAATATCGGTGAAATATTTCCTCCGGCGGGAAATGATCGTCTCAGATTCTTTTTTGATGAAGTCCATATGCACGACGCCGGACAGGAGCTGGTGGGTGTTTTTTACGCCTACAAGATATTAGCTTCTGATTTTCCGGGAAAAAAGGCGAATTTTGAATTTGAACTTAAGAATCGATTGGAAAGTCTTATCGCCAAAAATGCTCAAAAGTAATTCAGCGCCCGACTGGATTATTTAAGTTGACTTATAGATTCGAAAGGAAAAATGAGGAAAAAACACTTTCATGAGGATTATTTCCGCAAAACGGAAGAAAAAAAGTCAACCGAACGGAATTTTGGTATCGTCATGGCTATGGCCTGTGCTCTAATCGGCTTTTTAAGATTTTACCGTAGCGGACAGGGGACCTTATGGTTTATTGCGGCTGTCCTCTTTGTTTTGTTGGCCTATTTCTATGAAAAGGCACTGAGTCCTCTCAATTTACTATGGCAGCGTCTTGGGCAATTGCTCTTTTATATTACTAATCCCATTATTTTGGCTGTCATTTTTATGGTCCTTCTTTTGCCTCTGGGGCTTATCTTTCGCCTGCTGGGTAAAGATCCTCTTCATTTGAAAAAACAGAAGGGTCAGAAGTCCTATTGGCTCAAACGAAATCCTCCCGGTCCGATACCTCAAACCATGAAAAACCAGTTCTAAGGAAATCAAAGCTTATGTGGAAAATCTTTCTTGAACTATTTTACTTTATTCGCGTCCAGAAGAAATACTGGCTTTTGCCGGTCATCATTGTCATGACTCTATTAGGGGCCTTGCTCGTTTTGGCCAAGGGATCCGTCATTGCCCCATTTATTTATGCCATTTTTTAAGGCAGTATTAAATGCGAATTCTCGGTATTTCCGCATTTTATCACGATAGTGCTGCCTGCCTTCTTGAAGATGGACGGATAATCGCAGCCGCTCAAGAAGAACGTTTTACACGAAAAAAGCACGATGCCCGGTTCCCTGAAAACGCGATTCGCTATTGCCTGGAAGCCGGCAGCACAGACTTGGTGGGTATTGATTATGTCACTTTTTACGAAAAACCATTTCTAAAGTTCGATCGTCTGCTTGAAACTTATATCGCCTTTGCGCCCCGCGGTTTCCATTCTTTCCGAATGGCCCTGCCCCTATGGCTAAAAGAAAAATTGTATCTTAAATTATTGCTCCGCGATGAGCTGAACAAACTGGGTCCAAAAACAGATATCGAGAGTCGTCTTCTTTTCGCTGAACATCACCAAAGCCATGCAGCGTCTGCCTTTTTTGCCTCTCCTTTTAAGGAAGCGGCCATTCTCACTATGGATGGGGTGGGCGAATGGACGACGACGAGCACGGGCTTTGGCCATGGCAACCACTTAGAAATCCAGAAAGAGATCCATTTCCCTCATTCTCTTGGTTTACTTTATTCGGCCTTTACCTATTACCTCGGGTTTAAAGTCAATTCCGGTGAATACAAAGTGATGGGTTTGGCACCTTACGGAGAGCCGAAATTTACAGATCTTATCACCGATAATCTGATTGATATTAAGGGGGACGGAACATTCCGGCTCAACATGAAATATTTCAATTATTGCACGGGACTGACGATGACCAACGGCCGGTTTGATAATTTATTTAATGAAAAACCACGCCAACCCGATCAGGAGTTGACCCAAAAACACATGAATATTGCAGCCTCCATCCAGCAGGTAACCGAAATGGTCATGGTCCATCTGACACGTTCGCTGCAGAAGGAAACCGGTGCTCGCAACCTCTGTTTGGCTGGAGGCGTTGCCTTGAATTGCGTCGGAAACAGCAAGATTTCAAGGGATGGACAATTTAAACGCCTTTGGATTCAGCCTGCAGCAGGGGATGCCGGCGGGGCAGTCGGAGCCGCGCTTGCAACTTACTATCAATATGCCGATAAGCCGCGTCAGGAAACCGGATCTGACGCCATGTCGGGTAGCTACTTAGGCCCCGCCTATAACCAAGAAGAAATAGAAAAACGTTTAACGGCCGCCGGCGCCCGGTTCGAATGTTATGACGATGACAGACTCATCGCCATTATTGTCATGGCCTTGCTGAGTGAAAAAGTCGTCGGCTGGTTTCAGGGTCGCATGGAGTTCGGTCCCCGTGCCTTGGGAGCACGATCAATCCTTGCGGACCCGCGAAATCCCTCAATGCAAAAGAACCTCAACCTTCGTATTAAATATCGTGAAAGTTTTCGACCCTTCGCGCCGGCAGTATTACAAGAAGACTCAGCCCAGTGGTTCACCCTGGAGGATGAAAGCCCTTATATGCTTATGGTCGCAGATGTTGTCCCAGAAAAGCGTCGAGAGATCCAAGTGGATGAAAAGGCGTTTTTAGGAATTGACAAGCTCAAGGTAGCCCGGTCCGAGATACCGGCGGTAACCCATGTCGATTATTCGGCACGTGTCCAGACCGTTCATCGCCAGACCAACCCCCAATTCCATAAGCTTTTGACGGCATTTAAAGAAAAAACAGGCTGTCCAGTACTCATTAATACAAGTTTTAACGTTCGTGGTGAGCCTATCGTCTGCACTCCCGAAGATGCTTTTCGCTGTTTTATGGGCACAGGGATAGAAGTGCTGGCCATAGGAAATTGTGTATTGCACAAAGAGCAGCAGAATAATAGCTTGCGTTTAAGTTATAGCGAGGCCTTCGATCCCGATTAAAACTCGGAAAATCTGAATATCGATCTGATTAATTTTTTAAAGAGATGCGTAAAATAAATTGGAGCAATATTGACGAGGGACAAAAAGGGCCTTTAGAACCGGTTATCTCTTGTCATGAAATTTGTGTTGAAATTCCGGTCTACAGCAGTGCCAATCGATCCTTCCGGCACACGATTTTAAAAAAACTGGTAGGAGGGCCGGTGTCGGCTTTGGATGGGGTCGTGATTGTCAAGGCCCTGGACTCCGTCTCCTTCGATGTTTATCTGGGCGACAGCGTCGGGATTCTGGGCCATAATGGATCGGGGAAAACGACCCTGCTCAAGGTTTTGGCCGGTATTTATGAGCCCACGGCCGGAACTATTAAAATCCACGGAAAGACGACACCCTACTTCGGGGTGAATGAGGGGATTACTCCGGAAATGACCGGTTACGAAGCCATCGTCGTCGGCGCCCTGGTCAGGGGGGTACGGCACAAAGATATCCCGGGTATCATTGAAGAAGTCGAAAATTTTGCCGAGCTCGGAGATTTTCTGAACCTGCCCATCAGGACCTACTCATCGGGTATGAATGCCCGCCTGATGTTCGCCATTGCCACCTGTATTCCTCCGGAAATCCTTCTGGTCGATGAAAACATCGGTGCCGGCGATGAGCGCTTTCAGGAAAAAGTCCGGGTCCGGGTCAAAGATTATATTTCAAAAGCCAGCACTTTCTTTCTCGCCAGTCATAATCCAATCATGATGGGCGAGTGGTGTAAAAAGGGACTGTTACTCCGCCAGGGACGAGTCTTATTTTGGGGAGATATCTCCGAAGCCATCAGACAATACAATCATGGGAGCTATTTACCGGAACCTCATGAAATCGGCTTACAACTATGAACCGATTTACCTATTGGGATGTTATTCTTGACACAAGAGACGGACTCAAGCAGTGGCGTATCTGGTCGGCGCTTTCCTGGAATATAATAAAGATGCAGTACCGTCGCACTTTGATTGGCCCCCTGTGGGTCACGTTACAGCATACCATTTTTGTTATCGCCCTCGGATACATGTTCGCCACCATTCAAAAAGAAAATTTCTCATTATTTTTTGTCTATTTTGCGACCGGATACACTTTTTGGCTCCTGATCGCTTCCTTTGTAACCGAGGCCGGAAATACTTTTATGGGAATTAACGGCTTACCCAATATGACCCGGGCTGCTTTAAGCAATCATATTTACCTTCAATTTACTTCGCAAATGCTGCTCTTCGCCCATAGAGTAATTCCTTTAATTGTTATTTTTTTTGTTTTTAACCGATCGTTGTCGATTAATCTTCCCTTATTCCTTTGTGGTTTTTGCCTGCTTTTAGTGTTTGGCTTCTGGATCTCTACCCTTTTGGGTTGCCTGTCGCTTCGATTTCAAGACCTTATGCCGGCGGTTACTTCCTTAATGCAAATTATGTTTTTTGTGACCCCGGTTATGTACCAAAAATCAATGATTCCGGGGGGGGAGCATCTGTCAAATTTCAACCCGTTTTACCATATTTTAGTGGTGGTCAGGGGAAATCTCGTCCAAGAGAATGTGACCCTTTACAACTGGCTGGCGTTGGTGCTTATCAATATTATTGGTATAGCTGTTACGCTTTGGGTTTTACGAAGATCGCGCCCAAAACTTGCCTATTGGGCCTGAATCTCGATATAATATTAACATGAGAGGACCGTGGGGTTTTTTTGCGGGGGGGATTGTCCAAAGGATAATTTATCGCCCAATCCCGGCCAGTCCGGCAAAGTTTGATTCGAGGTAGGGCATACACCCCCGGCTTCCGGTCGATCGGTCGTTCAACTTTGTTGAACTAAAAGAAGGCATCCATTCGGATGCCGGATCCCGATCTTTGGGGGAGACTCCCGGCGGGAGTCGGACGGGAAGCCTCCTTTTGGATCGGCAAAGCCGATCGGTCCGTTTCGGGCGCAGGTGAAGGCCTGCTCTGGATGTAGTTAAATAATTTGCCCGGCAAAGGAGCTTCCAGGTTCGGAGTGGACGCCGGCTTCCCTTGGAAGCCTCTTCATAGGTCGGCAAAGCCGACCGACCCAAAAAAAGAACCCCCACGGTCCTCTGTTAGGCAAGCTCATCTATTTCATGTCAAGATTATTAGGAGATGGACTCGCAAAAAGTCGTCACCCCGGTGAAAACCGGGGTCCAGGAGTTTTATAACCTATTGAAGTCCCTGGATTCCGACTTTCGTCGGAATGACTCAAATAGGCTTTCGGCGACTTTTTGCGAGTCCATCTTATGAGACCTTTAATATGATTAGTATTCAAAATCCATGTCCGGTTTGTAGTAATAAGAGATTTGCCGAACTGATCGACTTTGGTGAGGTCCCACAATCGGGAATTCTCTTGTTCAGTCCTTCGGAACACTTCCCCATGATCCGCCTGGCTTTCGAATATTGCCTGGCCTGCGCCTTTATCCGTCAGCGGCCTTGGGATCAATCTTCATGGGACTACCGGAAAGTCAACCGCCCGACCCGTGGCCAAATGCCGGTCTACGTCAATGAAGTTATTGATTTCTTTAATCAAAGCCAATCAAAAGATTCAGATTTGGTCTTGGAGATCGGGGGCAACGACGGAGCCTTCATGGATCAACTGGCCATCGCCGGTTTAAAATGCCGCCTGATCATCGAACCTTCCCTGTCCCTGGCTGAAGTGGCTCGAAAGAAAGGTCATCCCGTTGAAAACGTCTATTTTAATTTAATCGAAGCTGAAAGACTTCGAAAAAGATACGGACCGGCGAAAGTTGTTTTCTGCCGCCATGTCCTGGAGCACGTGCCTGATCCGGAAGATTTTTTCAGGGCCTTGCGACTAATGACTGCTGTAGAGGGGATGGTCTTCCTGGAAACCCCGGATGTATACGGGATAACCCAAAGGCTGTTAGGACATGAATTGTGGGATGAACACCTTTCTTTTTATTCTCTGGACCATCTTTCCCGGCTGACTAAGCGGTTCGGTTTTGATATCTACTGGAAGGCGGTCCGGCCGCACCGAGGCGGTTTCAATATTTTATTATGGGCCAGGCCAGGGGAGCTCCGGGAAGCGGCGTCCATAAATACCGCCGAAAAAGACCTGGCCCTTTGCCGCAGCTTCAAGGAACGCTGGTTAAAATTTAGCCTGAAGATTAGGCAGGATGCCTGTCACTGGAAGCGTCCTGTGGCTTGCCTGGGTGCCTCCCATCCTCAATCCAATTTTGTTGTTTTCAGCGGGCTTGGAGATCGAATTGACTTTCTGGTAGATGATGATCCGGAAAAATTAAATTCTTTCGTCCCCTTACCCAATTTGACCCCGGTGCTTTCCACCGAGCAGCTACTTGACGGCCATCCTCTAGGAACTCTTCTTTTAACTGCTTTCGGCTGCCAGGACTGGATCGATAAAGTTCAAAAACCCTTGGTCCGTCGAGGTGTAAGGCTGATCGATCCTTACCTCTTCCTTGCCTAAGGACTAAGTCAGCTTTATTCCAACACTCCAGTACCCCGTGGTTAATCTTTTGTGACATGAGGACCTCTTGATCAACTATAACTTTATTTTGCCAGTTTGGGGCCAAAGTTACCTGGAAACTTTCCTTAATATAAGTCTGCCGACGCAACTGGCCCCACAAAATATACCACTACTGGCAAGTGATCATGATCTGATTTACCGGATCTATACCCGCCCTCAAGATGTGCCCCGGCTTGAGAACTCATCCGTTATTGCCCGGCTGGCCAAACAGGTAAAAACAGAAATCATTGGAACCAGAGAGATCAATTTTAACGCTTCCAACCATTACGATCCATTCAGCGCCTGCTATCGTCTGGGAATGCAAAGGGCGGAACAGGAAAAGGCGGCGGCCCTTTTCTTGACAGCCGATCAGGTCTGGGCCAATGGCGCATTGTCCGGCATAATTAAACGCGGAGATGAGGGTTTTCGATCGGTGATGATATCCGGTCCCCGGATCAATCAAGAAACCTTCATACCTGAACTGATAAAGCAGTTTGCCGGCCAGGAAGTCATAACCATTTCACCCCGTGAAGCGGTCGCCCTGGCCATGAATCACCTGCACCCCTGGGACCGGTCTTTGTTCTGGGCCGCCGATCACTTAGGCCGGTCGGCTTCTTTCATGTATTGGCATGTGCCCAATGAAGGCCTTCTGATGAGGTGCTTTCATCTGCATCCGATACTGGTCAATCCTTTAAATGGCTTCCCCCGCCTTCACCGGACCATTGACGGGAGCGATTTTGTGAGACGGGCCTGTCCTAATATTAATCATCTTCATGTCATTGAAGACTCCGACGAAGTGATGTATTTCTCCATCGCGCCGGCCAGTCAGTCGGCGGAGTGGATCGACCGGCCCAAGCAAAATTGGCAGCAGGTCGTCTTCTGGGCCAGGTCTATGGGTCTGACCAAACACAATTTATTTTATTTACAAAAAAAGATCCGTTTGCACCTGGGGGAAATGTCGACTCACTGGACGGCAACGGAATCTTTATCGGACCGGGTAGTGGATCCGATAACCAAGTCCCTTGACTATCCGCTCAAACTTTTCTATTTCCGAATCATGACTGATCTGCGTCGGCCCATCGGGCAGTTTTTGCGGAAACATCCCTTTTTGCTAAAGGTGATTAATTTGATCAGGTCTTTTCGACGAAAAAACCGAGAATGGGTATAAAAAACAAGACTCATATCATCATGGCCGTTTGGGGCCGGGATTATCTGGACCTGTTTTTAAAGGTCTCTTTGCCCAGCCAATTGTCCCCGGGCAATATTCCCGCCCTTGAACCCAGGGATGGTATTCAATATAACATTTTTACCACCGAAGAGGATGCGGCCGTTATTCGACACCATCCCGCTTTTAACCGGTTGGCCTCGATGATCAAAACGGAAATAATATTTTTTAACCAAATAGCCGGGGATAATAAATTCGCTCCTCTCATGCGCTTGCACAACCAGGCGATCAAAAAGGCCGATCTGGAAAATGCCGCTCTTATCTTCCTTTCTCCTGACTTCATTCTATCTGACGGCACTTTAAGCCGGCTCATTCAATTGAAGCAGGAAGGATACCGGGCGGTACTCCTGTTGACTTTACGGTTGAGTCGTGAAACTTTCATCCCCGATCTTCTGTCCAGCTATCCTCCAGGAGATGACCGGAGTATAACCATAGCACCACGAGAACTTTCAAAAATTGCCCTGAGTCATTTACACCCTATTGAACAAACTTACGTTTGGGGAAAAACGTTAAGCAGTTTTCCTATTCACGCCTACTGGCCGGTTGAGGATGAAGGACTTGTCGCCAGGTGTTTCTTCCTTCACCCCATCATGGTCAACCCCTTAATAAAATTCATTTCCCCGCAAATTACCGTAGATGCGGATTATCTGGATCTTGTCTGCCCGGATATCTCCAAGATATACTTTGTTAGAGATTCTGACGAAATGGCCTGTTTTGAAATGACCGGTCAGTCGGTCCAGGATGCTAACGCCAAAGGCCCACCGCTAATGGCTTCGGCCTGGTCCTGCGCCAGGTGGGCCAACATACATGCCAACCCGGTTTTTACCAGTCCTCTGCACCATTATTGTTTCCAGGTACCTATTCGGATTCACCGGGGTCAATTCTCTCCGAAGTGGATGAGACAGGAAAAAGTTTCCAGGAGAATTGCCCGGCGGGTTAAATGGTTTCTATTAATATTACGGCGTTCTATGGGAGCAGCGTTCTTTTATTACCTTTTTTTTCCAGCCAGACCCTTAATAATTAATGAGGGACAAAGCCGACCCGGGCGATTTTTACGTGTGGATTTATCCGGGAGAACTTCCAACCCCGGTTGGGGAAAGGCGGAACAGAACCAGCAGGGTCAAAAATGGAGATGGGTAGGACAGGCGGGAAAAGCCCAGCTTTTCCTTCCCTTAAAAAAGACTAAATTAGGTTATCTCCTCAAAACCCATCTGCACACCGCCTTAGGTCGGAGTCTTTACGATCTTAAGGTGGAGGTCAATGGATACCCCTCCCTTGATCCCAGAATTGTCCGAAAAGGAGAGAAATTTTGGCATTGCTGTTGTCTCCCCAATCAGATGTTAAAAGAAGGCAACCTGGTAGAAATTACTTACCAGGTTGATAATAAAGAAATGGGTCCCCAAATCGCTTTAAGCCAGGTGAATTGTAGACCTCTTATTTTTTCCCCAGGCGACCTCTATCGGATCTACCGAAGGCGCTTCGGCCGGTTTTTAAGAAAATTCATTCCAAAAAAAACTGCAAACTGAGGGATCATGTTAAATTTTTTGCTGCTGGTTCTAATGAAAGTCCGGGGTTACCTTCCGGTCAGGGAGGAAGACCTGGAGCGGGAACGCGATATCTGGCAGGAGGAGCGCGAGAACTTACAACGGGAGAGAGAGGCCCTCCATCGGGAACGAGATATCTGGCGTCAGGAACGAGAAATCTGGCAACGGGAGCGAGAGAACCTGCGACGGGAAAGAGAAGCCCTCCATCAGAAACTTGAGGCCGCCCAACAAAGGGTACAACAGCTTGAACATGACCAATTCCTCGGGCTTCTTAGTTCTCCCCAGGCTGTCCCTCCTTTCATAAACATGATCGTCCAGGGGGTTTTACGAAAACACCATCGGTCGGTGTTCTGGGGTGATCGTCTATTAACTCTGGACAAGTCGGCCGGATTTTGGGAAGACGCCCGATTTCCCGAAGCCTACGAACAGATAAAAGGATCCAATATCTACGATCAATACTCAGGCCCGGATGGGATCGCCTGGCGTCTGCATGTTTTGATTTGGGCGGTCAGGTCCGTGATTGACCTTCCCGGAGATTTTGTCGAGTGCGGTGTATTCAAAGGCGACATGTCCTGGGTGGTGGCCCAGACCACAAACTTTTCCAGTCAAAACAGAAAATTTTATCTCTACGATACCTTCGCCGGCTTTTCACCCGATTACTCCTCGAAAGAGGACTTCCCCTTCAATCCCCAATTTTTCGACTATGCCAACCAAATTTATAGGATTCCCGACCTGTATGAAAAGGTTAAAGCAAGATTTAAAAGCTTCCCCAATTGTATGGTCATCCGGGGCACACTGCCGGATATCCTTTCCGAGACCGCTCCTGAAAAAATCGCTTTCCTTCATCTTGATCTAAACTCTCCGGCCGCCGAAACAGGAGTGCTGGAGGTCCTTTTTGATCGTTTGCCGCCCGGTGGAATCCTGATTTTAGATGACTATGGCTGGCTGGAATATATCAAACAGAAAAGGGCGGCGGATAAATTCATGTCCGACCGTGGTTACCCCATTCTGGAATTACCCACGGGGCAGGGTCTGGTGATCAAGAGATGAACTCCTCCTTAACCTTATCCGTTGTCCTGACGAGCTATAATTATGGACGTTTTTTACCCCAATCCATTCAATCGATACTTGACCAAAGCCACCCGCCGGATGAAATCATCATCAACGACGATGCCTCTGATGATGGTAGTCAGGAAATAATCCGGCAATATGCCCAAAAAAATTCCATCATCCATTTCGTTCAGAATGAGGAAAACGAAGGGGTTATTTCATCCCTTAACAAGGGATTACAATTGGCCAGAGGGCGATACCTTCTTTTTGCCTCGGCGGATGATTTTATTTTTCCGGACTTGATCGAGAAATCCCTTGCCTTTCTGGAGCAATATCCTCAGGCCGCCTTTTTCACAGCCAAGGCTTTGATTATTGACGAAAAGGGAGACCACCTGGGAACCTGGTATAATCCCGTATCCCCTCCCGCCGGTTTCGTGCCCCCGGAGGAAGCCCTGAAACGCATGCGGCATTGCGGCTTCTGGTTCGCGGGCGGCACTACCGTTTTTCGCCGGAAATCCTTCTTGGAAGTTGGCGGGTTCAATCCGTCAATAGGTCATCTCTGCGACAGTTTTGTTTCTCAGGTCCTGGCCTTGCGTCATGGCTATTGTTATCTGCCTGAACCTTTGGCCGCAGCACGGCTCAGCCGCTCCAGCTATTCTTTTCATTATAAGAAGGACATTCAGCTTTCAGAGGAAGTCAGGGACCAGGCCATCAAGCTGATGCGGACCACCTTTCGGGACCTTTTTCCCGAGGACTTTGTCAGCGAATGGGAAAAAATGTGGAAATTTCTTGACGGTATTTACGCCTGGCGCGAGGGAATTCTTGACCGGCAGCGTTTTTTCCTGAATGAAATACTGCTTAAACTGCGACCGGATAGAAAGTGGATTGATCGATTTTTTATAGCCCTACTCAAAATGGCCTCCTGGGCCCAATTCTTTTTATTCGGTATTTATTTCATTTCCTGTTTCGGTCGGCCGACCCTCTTCCGACAATATTTATCCCTGAGACGGGTTTTCGGGTGGCTGAAAAGATATATAAAAACTTGAAGGCGGGGTCTTTGAATTATTATGCCAATTCCCTCTTCGTCACATGAAACAACAAGGAATCAACGATTCTATAATATCTTGAAAGTTTCTCCGGAAAAGAGAAAAGAAATATAATAATAGACAGATTCGAGGATTACCGAAGGCCGGCGGGCACTCGATTCTCAGCAAGATAAAACTTCCCATTATGCATTTTATAATAGTTTCAAATATGCGAAGTGGATCCACATGGTTACTGACCATGCTTTCCCAGTTATGTGATGTGGTAACCGATTATGAATTAAAATGGAAACCTCCGTACGAATTAGCAGAAGTTCATGTTGCCATCGATGATCCAAATTTTTCCTTCAATAATTTTTTTGATAAATTAGAAGACTTTCCGATTAAAGGCTCAAAGTTAACCTTCGATTTTGATAATATTAAAAATTGGACTCAAGGCATTAGTGCATGTTTACCTTCCACTATGGCGATTATTCACCTCACCCGTTCCTACTATCAAGTACTTAATTCCCTTTACAAAGGAATTTACCATCATTATAACCATCCGAACACCTTAAGTCTGAAAAGCCCGATTATTCATAAAGCCCTAATGCGCTCAAACAATGATTTTTTTTTTACCAGAGTTAAACCGATCGAAGAAAGAAAGCGATTTATTCCCATTGACGATGCCAGAAAGCAACTCGATGTTTTTCTATCTGTTGACGAATGGGCTTCTTCGCTTTCCGTACGTAACCCCTATTTTAGAATCGATTATTCTCAAATTAATGACAGGTTCTTTAAGGTAGCTAGATTTTTAGGTTCTACTGAGCAGAAGGACCGTATTTTAGAAATTGTAAACTCCCCCCCCACTGAAAAATTACCCCAAGAAAAAATTATTATCAATCATCTTGAAATCAGCCAGTTGGCAAAGCGCTATGATCATAGAAAGGGGTTTTTATTCTGGGAGTCCCGTTTGAAAAAACTATTGAGGATGAAATAAACGCAAGTTAATAATGTATTGCTGCAAATATCCGGAATATGTAATTTTCGTTGTAAAATGTGCGGCCATGCAACCGAAAATTACGGATTCATGACCAAAGATATTTTTCAAAAAATTATTAATGAGTGCAAAAGGTGTGAAATACATGCTTTAATATTTGGGGGGGCCTGGGGTGAACCGACATTACACCCGGATTGGCAAAGAATGATTAAGGTAAGCGTTTCGCATGGTTTTACTACTTTAATATCTACTAATGGTTCCCGCCTTGATACCGGGGCAATAGGCTTTCTGGCAAGTTCCGGAATTAAACAACTTCAAATATCCTTTTCTGGGTTTGATAAAGAAAGTTATGAGTCCATTTATATCAATGGCAAATTTTCTAAGATAAATGAAGTGTTATTGAATATTAAGAAGATTTTTCTTCGACATCCCTCTCCTCCTGAAATACTTATCCACGGAGTTGTCGAACATTCCAGACCGCAAAAATATGTTGATCGAATTTACAGATATCTTTATTCCTGCGGTTATTCTGATTCGGAAATAAACATGGTTCGTCCCACCAATTTTGGAGGAAAAAAAATGAATATGGAGGACAATAAAGTAGGGCTTAAAAGTAAGACTATTTTAAAATCCCTGCTTCAATTATGCACAGTACTTACTGATGGAGTAGGAATATATTGGAACGGAAAAGTAACTGCGTGCCCCTGTGCGGATAATGACGGAAAAATGATCATTGGGAATATCCTTGAAGAGTCTATTTCTGATATGCGAAAAAGTAGTTATTTTAATAATATTGTCAGATGCTTTGAAGATAATAACCTCTCATCGCTAGAAATGTGTTCCAAATGCGATATTCCATATACAAGAGAGAGAAATATTGCTGCAATATTACCTTCATGGTTAGGAACAACGGGGATTAGCATAATAGAGGCAACTTACGGTTTGAATTGCCGGGGGGAAAAAGGGGTAAAAATAATGTTGGGAAACGTTACTGGTCTTTTACAAAAAAAGTGCAATTGGAAAAGGAAAATAGAATTTGTCGTAGATGTAAACGAGCTGGGTGACCGGGCTCCTGGGATGGAAAAAGACCTTGTTATCACCTGGTGCTACGCGGAAGATCCCATGATGACGCCTTACCACCTGTATATTCCGGCAGAGGCCCATGGAAAGGTGGTAGCGATCCCCATGATCAATCCCGCAGGAAAAACCCTGAAATCAGAACATGAGTAAGAATATTCTTGTGCTGGGTAAACTGGTAATTACGGTCGTTATCAGAAAAATATCTTTTAGGAGCTAAAAACATGAAAGTTGAATATAGTAAAAATATTGATGTCTTATACATAAGGTTGAGAGAGGCCGAGATAGGTGACTCTATTGATATAGAGGAAGGGGTAACCGTTGATCTTGATGAAAAAGGACACATCGTAGGTATAGAAATTCTTGACGCCAGCGAAAAAATGGACATATCCGACCTCGTTAATATCAATATTGAGAACCTTCCTTTGGAAAAAGTAGCCTAATTTCTTTTATCCAGATATCTTCTTCTGGGGCCTTGAAATTACATTTTCTCTTCCGGGTCTGATACAACCACTGCAAATAACGATGGGGGTCCTTTGCGAATCCGAGAAGGAATTCCCTTTTGTGGCATCGATGAGCGACCTGCCCCGTTAAATGCAAAGCCTATTTAACGGGGGTATGCCAGATGCAGCCCGGAATGTAATGCCGCTTTGCTCTTGCCATTTATTTATCGAATAACTGAATAAATTTAACCAGAAGACAAATGAGTTCAACAATAATAAGAGAAGGCCATCAAGTTGTACTATCTCTGTGCCATTTTTTTCTTGACAATCAATTCGTCATATGAAATGTTAAATGACGACGACCATGACAAATAGAAAAACAGACAGTCCAACTCCCATAGTCGAAAGGTTTCTCAATCTTCCCCTGTTGTTGGAAAGAAAATCATATTTTTTATTGGGCCCTCGTCAAACGGGGAAGACCTTTTTAATTAGACAGACCTTGAAAGGTGTAAGAATTTACGATCTTCTCGATACTTCTGTTTTTCTGAACCTCAGTCAAAACCCCGCCCGTATCGGCCAGGAACTCACTCCTCAAGATCGCGTGGTGGTTATCGATGAGATCCAACGCCTGCCCGAACTTCTCAATGAAGTCCATCGACTTATCGAGGAAAGGGGCATTCGATTTTTACTTACAGGATCAAGTGCGCGAAAACTCCGCCGAGGCGGGGTCAATCTTTTAGGAGGGCGCGCACGGACAAAGCATTTATATCCTCTCACCCAGCAGGAACTGGGCAGCCGGTTCGACTTTCAAAAGGCTATTACCCGGGGACTACTTCCCTCCATCTATTTCTCCGAGGACCCTAAGGCCGATCTTCAAGCCTATACCGGATCTTATCTTCAACAAGAGATCGTCTCCGAGGGTTTGACCCGAAATGTACCCGCTTTCAGTCGTTTTCTTCGAGTGGCTGCCTTTTGTAATGGAACCATAGTGAATTTTACTAATGTGGCCAATGATGCTCAAGTTGCCCGGACGACCATCTATGAATATTTCGAGATTCTCAAGGATACCTTGATACTCCATGAACTTCCGGCCTGGAGGAAATCAAAAAAAAGAAAGCCCTTGGTCTCATCGAAATACTATTTTTTTGACGTCGGGGTGGTAGCCTGGCTTCAAGGAAGGGAATTCCATCCTGGAACGCGGGAATTTGGAGAGGCTTTTGAAACCTATCTTATGCATGAACTGACCTGTTACCGGGATTATGTTTCAGGGGAGCCCTTAAGCTACTGGCGATCGGCTTCAGGGTTTGAAGTTGATTTTATTATCGGCGACCATACCGCTATTGAAGCCAAGGCGAGAGGAAATGTATCCTCCGCCGACATCAAATCGTTGAAGGCCATTGCCGAAGAGAATAAACTAAAACGATATCTTTGTGTAAGTCTTGAACCAAGAAAACGGGAGCTGGATGAGGTGACGATCTGGCCTGTTAAAGAATTTGTTAAAGCTCTTTGGAGCGGTGAATTTACCTAGCAAAGGAGTCCTATGCCGGTCCTGGTATCGGTGGTCAGTCATCAACAAGCCGATCTTGTCTTTCTGCTTTTAAAGGATTTTCAAAACCATTGCCTCCCTAATGATCTGGAGGTGATAGTGACCGTCAATAGTGAAGAAAAAATTCCTTTTAAAACGGAGGATTTTGATTTTAAACTCCTTGTGGTCCAAAATGATCATCCCCGGGGATTCGCGGCCAATCATAATGCCGCCTTTAAATTGCGTGGTTCAGATTTTTTTTGTTTACTGAACCCTGATATACGGCTGACTCAGGATCCGTTTTCCCTCTTGATGGATACCGCCTCGAATGGAAAAACAGGGCTGGTGGCCCCGCTTATTAGGAACGACGAAAAGAAAATCGAAGACAGTGCCCGCAGGCTTCCCACCCCTTTCCGGCTTTTCAGGAGATTTTGGAAGCGTTGGAAAGGGTTATCCGTTGATTATCCGATTGGCGATACCCTCATTTTTCCGGAATGGGTAGCCGGTATTTTTATGCTCTTTCCCAGTCGGGCATTTGCCGAAATGAAGGGATTTAACGAAAAGTACTTCCTTTATTTTGAGGATGTGGATCTGTGCAGCCGTTTGCGGATGGCCGGATATCAAATCATTCTCGATCCCCGGGTCTCGGTCATTCATAAGGCCCGAAGAGACAGTCATGCCAATTGGCAATACTTCAAATGGCATCTTTTCAGCGGAATCCGATTCTTTTCCTCAACTGTTTTTTGGGCTTGTTATTTAAAGCAGCTCCGCCAGAAGGATAAAAAAACGCTGTGGACCTGACCTATCTGATTTTTTTTGGGATTGCCTTTGGCTGCGCCCTGGCTTTTACCCCCCTGGTCCGGGCCCTGGGGATCCGTTTCGGTATCCTGGACCTTCCGGGTAAGCGAAAAGTCCATCAGAATGAGACCCCCCGATTGGGCGGAACGGCCATTTTTGTCGCTACCCTTCTGCCGTTTTTGGTTTTTCTCCTATTTGATGATTTTCTCTACCGGGAGATTGAAAATTCCTGGGAACCTTTTTTAGGACTGACCCTGGGTTGCCTGATCGTTTTCGGCATAGGCATCTGGGATGATATTCGCCGGTTGTCCCCCTGGCCAAAACTTTTGGTGGAAATAGGGGCCGCCCTGGTGACTTATTATTTCGGATTGAGGATCGGGCTGTTGTCCAATCCCTTCGGATTGCAATGGGATGTCTCCTGGTTAAGCGGCCCTCTGACGGTTATCTGGCTGGTGGGCATCACCAATGCCATCAACCTGGCCGACGGTATTGATGGTTTGGCCGCGGGAATAGCCACTTTCGCGGCGGCCATTCTTTTTACTATGACGGTCCCCACGGCTTATACCTTAGTCCCTTATATGGCGGCGGCCCTGGCCGGTGCTGCCCTGGGGTTTCTTCGGTATAATTTCTCCCCGGCCACTATTTTTTTGGGGGATTCGGGCAGCCTGTTCCTGGGCTTTTATCTGGGGGGGCTTTCCTTATGGGCCTCTGAAAAAAGCGCTATCGCCTTTGCCCTTTTGATTCCGATCATCGCCCTGGGATTACCTATTATCGACATGATTTATGCCATTATTCGCCGCTGGAACCGGGGGGTCCCCATCGGTCAGGCCGATCGGGATCATATTCATCATAAGCTGCTGGAAAAAGGGTATTCCCACCGGAAGGCGGTCTTGACCCTCTACGGGGTCAATTTTCTTCTGGCTGGCATTGCCGGACTTTTGCTCTTCACCCGGAATTCTTTTGCGGCCTATGTCGTCGTGGTCGTGGGCCTGGTATTCATTCTCGGATCCCGATTTCTCGGATATTTTAGATTTTCCAGGATCTTCCGGGATATGATCGGAAAATGGAAGGATTCCCAAAAAGCCAAATATCTGGCCTTCCGTACCCGTTTGCTTTGCCGGACCTTTGAAAAGGAAAGGACTTTGGCCGGAAGGTGGCGGCTGGCCGGGGATTTATTTGCGGAGGTGGGGATTCAGCAGGCCACTATCGCCCTGGCTGCGCACCCCAACCGCTCCCTGGTCTGGTCAACCTCAGCCCCTGTTCAGGAGACGGATAAGACGGTTAAATTAAACCTTCCGTTGACCGGGGAAAAAGGACCCCTGGGTAAATTAGAGATCATCTGGAGCAGTTCCCAGGGTGTATTTCCCCCCGGAATAAGCCGGGTATTAAATGTCATGGCCAATGAATTCTGCCGAGGCCTCCAGGATAATTTCCTGGAGTAAAAATCCGACCCCCAAAGGGGCGGCTTTGGTATAAGTCCAGAGGGCCTGATTTACGACGCTCAAGCTTTTTCCATTGAAATACAACAAAAATATCGAGAAATTTATATTTAAAAGTTCAATCATTATCAAAATTAATGAAATCAGAACCAATCGCCGAAACCTCTTTCCGTCATTCCCGTGAAAACGGGAATCCAGAGTTTTGAAGTGGATAAACATAGCCTAGATTCCCGCCTGCGCGGAAATGACGGTTTTTCACGATTTCATCACTATTAGGCGCATTAGATTTTTTTTAATTAAGAATCATACGTTTTGTCTTAAAAAAAACGCGTTCAGAAGGCAAAGCCTACTGAACTCTGACCTGGTCCAAAGGACCAGGGTTTCTATGCCCGACTAAAACCCCCTCATTCTTCTCGAATCATGATTCCCAGTTCCCGATTATCATTACTGACCCCGGCCTTCCGGGGATTGAAGGTGTAGCCGGCTTCAATCTTGAGGAGCATCCTTTTGTCAAATGGTTTCCCGGATGAGAGAGTGATCCGGTGCCACCCCTTATCGGTCAAAACGATTTCCTGCCATTTTTTTCCTACCCGGAACCGGATTTTCTGAGGGCGATCGGCTATCCCCGGTAATGGTGCCGAAACCCCTATCGCCTTTTTCCCCCCTTGAACCTCCAGGTTGATAACGGCCCTTTTCCCGGCCCAACGGATTTTTTCACCTCCGGGGAGGCTCTCGGGTTCATAGAAGCCGGCTTGGAAAAAAGGGTTCAAGGGGCGGTCGTAAACCAATTTGATCTGATACCCCAAGGCCGCGGTCAAAACCAGCAAACCCAATAAAAAAAATTTGGTTTTCAACCGGTTCATCACCGATCCCCAATGAGGGGCGGTTAGAGCGGCTGACCAGCCCAGGAGGACCCAGAAAAAAAGTCCCAGGGAACGGACATAGGCCACATTATGGAAGAACCCCAGCATAAACCAGGTTATCAACGAGACCGCCAGGACGCCCAATCGCATTTTATTCTCAGAGACCGGTTCCTGGTCGGCCTTTTTCATCATCCGCAGCAAAACGCCCACCACCAGGGCCAGGATAAGGATAAGGCCGAAGGCCCCCTGTTCGGCCAGGATCTGGAAAAAAAAGGAATGGGGCTCTCCCCGAACCAGCCCGAAGGTTCTCCAGCCGAGCCGGGGATCGGAAAAGAATTCAGGAAAGAATTCGAAATATTTCCCCAGGCCCACTCCCAAAAAGGGGGAATGTTGAAACATATTCCAGGCCGTGTTCCAGAGGTGGAACCTTCGCTGATCCGGCTCTGAAAAACCAAGGAGCAGAACGCGGGAGATAAATCGGCTCTCCAGAAAAAGAAAGTCCGCCAGGAACATGACGGCCAATAATAAGACAGGGATCAGGAAAAAATAAAACGCCTTCTTTTTATCCGTTGAAATAAATTTGGCCAGGAATCCTAATAACAGGATGAGTTCCAGGAAAAGGACCAGAAAAGCGCTCCTTTGCATGCTGGCCGAAAGAGAAAAAATGAACAGGCCCAAAAAAAGACCGTATTGGATCAAACCGGAGAGATTCCTGCGGTACAGGAATAACAAATAAAAAACCATGGGGAAAAGGAGGAGCAGATACTGGGCCAGATATTGGCGGTTGAAGGACAAGGCGGATATGGCTCCCTCATGGGTGCCGGCCAGAGAAAGGGATAAATAGGATTTTGGCTGAAAGGGTAAAATCTTAACCAGGAAAAGGATTCCCAGGGCACAGATCAATACCGCCATCCAGACCATCCCTTTAAAAATTTTCCTCCAGTCATCGTCGTTGTTTTTGGAAAAGAGGTTGGCCACTAAAATAAAGAGCAGGATTCCGCTGATAAAATTACTCAAAGCCCGGAGATGGATAAGCGGAAACTTCTCATGTCCCCTCATCCACTGAAACCAGATATCTCCGGCCGGGGCGGCCCAAAACCCCCAGTAGTATTCCTTGGCGTTAATAGGGATACTGAACAGGGCGGCCACAAGGAGCAGGAGGACCAGGGGTTTAAAGGGGATTTCAACGGATCTTTTTTCTCTCCAGAGGCGGAAAAATCCCAGGAGGAGGGCGCCATAGACCAGGATTTCAAAAAGGAAAAAATAAGGGTTATGGGAAGCCCCCAGGAAAAAAGGGATGGACAGGACCAGGAAGTATATTCCATTAATGGGATGGAGGGCCGTCAGAAGAAAAAAGAAGAACAGCCCGAGGGTGGCTGTTATTTTTTCAGGCATACGGAAAATTAAAACGGCCAGGGAGAGGAGGACAAGAAAAATGATGATCCAGGCCGGAGATAAAATCCGATTCGAAGTCATAAGAAATTGTACCACCTTAGCCGTATGAAAAAAATATTATTAGACAGGATCAAGCGGTTCCCAAAAGGGAACCTTTTTTGAGGTCGGCCAGAGTCGACCGAACGGATTTACAGAGTTTGCTCGGGTTCCGGAAGACCCCGTGTCATCTCAATCCACTTCTATCGGGAACTAATGCATTTGCCCTCTGGACGATTTGGTTTGTGCTTTTCTTCCCCGCCGGCTGGCCGGCGGGGAAGAAAAGCACAAAAATCCAGGTAATCCGGTAAATCCTGTCTAATACAAAAAATTTAATAGACATCGGCTCTGATTTCCGTCAACAGTTTGGGGACGATTTGTTCCGCAGGCTGAATGGTCTTGACCAATAAGGCTTTTGACCGGACCGGATCAAGAACGGGATCGAAATCCAGGCGCTGCCGATGGAAGAGTTCCCAGCGGCCGTCGGAGACCGCCCGAACCTCCCGCCCCCTTTGATCCAATCGAAGGCGGATTGTTTTTAAAGGGGCCCGGCATTCGACAAAGCTGATTCGGGCCCCGGTTTTCCGGGCCAGTTCCAGCAGGGCCAGACGTTCCTCCTGCCGCTTATAAGATCCGTCCAGAATAACCGATCGGCCCTGTTTGAGTATTTTCTCGGCCAGCCGCCTCATCTCCCGATAGGTCTTTCCCGACATCTCCTCTGAATATATTCCCTTCCCAAAAGGCTCCCAACGTCTGGCCGTAGGAGAAATCCCCCGGAGGGTTTTTCTGATTTCATCCGTGCTGATTACGGACCACCCGGTTTCCGCGGACAAGGCCCGGGCCAGGGAGGTCTTGCCGCTGCCCATTAGACCGAAGACCACTATCAACCGGGGAATTCGTTCCCTTTGGAAGTATTGCTCGGCCAATCGATAATATTTTTTGGCCGATTGAATTTCACGGCTCTTTTCTTTGACCGATAAACCGGATTCCTCGGAAGTAAAGGAATGGACCTTGGCCCGCACATAAGCCCGGTAAGCCTTGTAGAAATTAAACAGCCGCGGGAGATAATGGTCGCCTGACAGTCGAACATATTCCTTTTGCAAAAGGGCGGCCAGGTCCGGACGGCCGTTATAATCCAGATCCATGGCCAGAAAGGCCAGATCGCAGGCGATATCATTGTATCGGAAACGATGGTTGAACTCGATACAATCAAAAATCAGAGGGGTCTTATCCAGACAAATGTTGCCCGAATGAAGGTCCCCATGACCATCCCGGATATATCCCTCCTGAATGCGTTTTTTGAAAAGATCTTTCTCGCGGGTCAAAAAATCCCGGGTCCCCCGGACAATCCGGTTATAAACCCGGGTGGAAATCAACCGGCCGACATAGGGCCGGGTCCCGGTAAAATTTTCTTCCGTATTCTTGACCCAAATCTCAATCTTTCCGAAAGGATTGATCTCTTTCCCGTTCCTGGCCTGCCGATAAAAAGGGACCAGAACTCGAACCAGGGCCCGAATGTCTCTTTCGGCGACCCTGTTTTCGGCCAATAACCGATTCATCATCCGTTCCTGAGGCATCTCCTTCATCAAGACCGCGTAGTCCAGGACCGGTCCTTTCCCGTTGATGACCGGTCTTCCTCTTTCGCTGGTTATCTTGACCACACCCAGATAAAGGTCCCTGGTCAGCCGGCGGTTAAGCCGGACTTCCTGATAGCAGAAATAACGCCTCCGGCTCAGGGTGGTAAAGTCCAGGAACCCGAAATCAACCGGCTTCTTGATTTTATAAACCTGGCCGCCGGTTAAAAAGATATGGGAGATATGAGTCTGGAGGTGGATGATTTTTCGAGGGGGCCGGGGGTAGGTTTCGGGCCTTAACATGGCCTGAATGACCGCTTCCTGGGCAGATGATGTTTTGGGGTTTGATAAATTCATTTTATTGGACAGGATTAACAGGATTTAACGGTTTTTGCTTAGGGTTTGAAGGTCTTTCTGCTTCGGCTCTCAGATGTTTATTCGGCATCCCAATCATTGCCTTCTCATTTTGAAAATAGATTTTTAGGCTTTGAAAATGTAGCACAGCCGCCCCCGGCTGTGATTATAATGACAGGCGAGGGCGCCTGTCCCACATAAACATCAGCCCATTTTCATGTCCCGGCTTCTGAAAGAAGCCTCCTGTTTAGGTCGGGCCGCTCGGGCCGCTCGACTTTGTCGAGCTTTTGAAGAGGCTTCCCTTTGGAAGCCGAATCGCCGAGCTTTCGAAGAGGCTCCCTGTCCGACTTTCTTCGAAAGTCTCCCCCTGAGATCGGCCAAAGCCGATCGAACGGGAGCCAATGACCCGACCGGCTCATGGTGCCTCTGTGGGGCATGAAGGTTTAACAATAATATCCTGTTAATCCTGTAAATCCTGTCTGATCCTTTTCTCAGCTTTTCCTGTCCCTCAATCAAACAGCGGAACGATTTCAAAGCGGTTGACATCTACCAGGCCGTGATCGGTTATCCTTAATTCCGGGATCACCGGCAGGGCCAGGAAGGACAAGGAGGGAAAGGGATTTTTTAAAGGGCAACCGGTCAGGGGGACCGCCTGAAGCAGGGCTTTCTGCCGTTGAATGACCTTATCCAGAGATTGATCGGACATCAATCCGGCTACCGGTAAAGGAAGTCCGGCCTTGACCTTACCTTTAACCACAATCACCAGCCCGCCTTGCATTTCTTTGACGGCCTTAACCGCCAGAAACATTTCTTCAGGTTCACGTCCAATAACCACAATATTATGGGAATCGTGGGCCACGGAAGAGGCGATGGCGCCCTGAAGCAAACCAAACCCTGAAACCAGGCCAAGACCGACACGGCCGGTTCCTTTATGTCGTTCGACACAGGCCAGAATCACCGGGTCTTCCTTCGGACTCAGGCTTACCCATCCATCCTTTCCCTGAACCTTATGGCGGACAGCCCGGGTCAAGATCTGGTCGGGAACCAGTTGAATGACCCTGGCCCAGGCCCCCCCCATCGGAATTCGAAATCTTCCGGCCTGAAGGTTTTTGATATTCATTCCGGAAAGGCTTTTGGATCCAACGGGCCGGGACCTTTTCCCCAGAAACCGCCCCTGCTCAGCCACCAGCTTTCCCTTTTTAAAGACTGAATCAACCGTCAGGTCGGACAGCGAATTCAAAACCGCTATATCCGCCTGATAGCCGGGAGCAACCGCCCCCAGATGGCCCAGTCCAAAATATTCAGCTGTATTCAAGGTCACCAATTGAATGGCCCGAATGGGGTCCAATCCCAGGTTAACGGCTTGTTTGAGGACGGCGTTAAGGTGCCCTTCTTTGGCCAGTTGTTCAGGAGGTCGATCATCGGTAACTAAAAGGCAGCGCCGGGCATTTTCGGGTGTGACCAGGGGAAGCAGGTCTTTTAAATTTTCTTCCTGGGTGTCCTCCCGGATCATCACCACCATCCCCAGGGCCAGTTTTTCACGGGCCTCGGATAATCGGGTGCATTCATGATCGGACCTGATCCCGGCCGTCAGATAAGCGCAAAGGTCCTTCCCGGACAAAAGCGGGGCATGCCCATCTATAATTTTATGTTGAAAGGCGGATAATTTTTTCAAGACCTGATCATCCTTCGACAGGACACCAGGGAAATTCATCATTTCGGCCAGACCCAGGATCCGGGGATGATGTCGAAGAGGTCGTAATTCTTTTGCGGTCAGGACCGCTCCTGAAGTTTCCAGGGGGGTGGCCGGGACACAGGAAGGGGCCATGAAATAAATTTCCAGTGGGAGCCCGGCGCTGTTATCCAACATAAATTTAATACCGGTCAGTCCCTGAACGTTGGCAATTTCATGGGGGTCGGCGACCAGAGTAGTGGTCCCCAGAGGCAGAAGCACGGGAGAAAGGTTGGCCGGTGTCAGCAGGGTGCTTTCAATATGCAAATGCCCATCGATAAATCCGGGGCAAATAAAGCGCTGACGGCAATCGATGGTCTCCCGCCCCTGATAAGAGCCGAGGCCCACGATTTGATCCCCGGAAATCGCCACATCGGCCTCCTGGATTTCACAGGAAAAAACATTGATCACCTGGCCGCCTTTAAGAACCAGGTCGGCCGGGATTTCCCCGCGGGCGACGCTGATCAGTTTTTTGAGTTCGGAGGGGGTCATGAAAATAAAAAAAGGCAATCGGCTAGCCGGTTATGTTCTATAATCGGCATTGATCCGGACATAATCCAGGGAAAGATCACAGGTATAGATCCGGGTTTCAGCCGATCCCTGGTGCAGATCGATCCGGATGGTCAGGGACCGTTTTTTCAAGACGGCCCCGGCCCGGACCTCTTCCTTGGGACCCTTGCTGATCCCATTTTTGACGATTTGGACGCGATCAAAATAGATATCGACCCTTTCCGGATCAAAGGAAACACCCGACCGACCCAGGGCGGCCAGGATCCTTCCCCAATTGGCGTCCTGCCCGAAAAGGGCGGTTTTAACCAGAGGAGAATGAGCCACGGTCAGGGCCAGGATTCGGGCCTCTTCTTCATTCCGGGCGCCTTGAACCTGAAGGGTAATATCTTTGGTGGCCCCTTCGCCGTCCCGGACGCACATCCGGGCCAGTTCAAAAAGGACTTGATCCAGGGCACTGGAAAAAAGCCGGGCCCCGTTTGTCCGGGGCTGGTCCAGGACCGGATTTCCGGCCAGACCGTTGGCCATGACCAGGATCAGGTCATTGGTACTGGTATCTCCGTCGACCGTAATCCGGTTAAAGGACTGGTCCGTTGCTTTTCTTAAAAAACGATCCAGAAGGGCAGGGGAGACAGCCAGATCGGTCAGCACAAAACAGAGCATGGTCGCCATATCGGGGTGCAGCATGCCGGCCCCTTTGGCCATACCGACGATACGGACCTTTTTCCTTCCAACGGATATTTCTTCGGAAACGAGTTTGGGAAAGGTGTCGGTGGTCATGATGGCCTGGGCCACCGCCGGAAGTCCGTCCGGAGACAGGGAGTGAGCCAGTGCCGGGACGGCCTTCATCATCCGGGGCAGCGGCAGACGCTGGCCGATCACGCCGGTGGAGGCCAGAAAAACCTGGGAATCCGGGATGGACAAGGTCTGTGAAACTTTAAGGGACAATTTTCGGGCGTCCCTGAGTCCCGCCGCTCCGGTACAGGCATTGGCGTTGCCGCTGTTGACCAGGACGGCCCGCCCTTTCCGCTCCACGATCCGGCCCAGATCGATTTGGACCGGCGCCGCTTTGACCAGGTTGCGGGTGAAGACCCCGGAGGTCACGGCCGGGACCTCGGAAAAAATCAATCCCAGATCAGGACGGGTATGGCCTTTTTTTACTTGGGCCGAAACAGCCGAAGCCAAAAAACCGGGGACCTGAATTTTCTTATTTCTGGCCGCAGCACCTTTTGTATTTTTTACCGCTTCCGCAGGGACAGGGGTCATTTCTTCCCACCTTCTTTCCTTCTCTTTTTTTCGGGGCCGCCGCTTCCTCTCCGCTGTGACTGAAGAACATCGCTTTTTCCTGAGGTTCAATCAGGGGCTGAAGGTCCTCTTCCCGGGCCAGTTGGAGACGGAACAGGTTGGCCACGGTCTGTTCCTTGATCCGTTCGACCATATCCAAAAACATCTCGTAGCCTTCCCGCTGATATTCCCGCAGAGGATCCCGCTGACCGTATCCCCGCAGGCCGATCCCTTCCTTTAAATGGTCCATGCTGAGCAGATGGTCTTTCCAGGTAGTGTCGATCGTCTCCAGCATAACCATCTGCTCCAGAGAGTCCATGACTTCGGGGCCGATGGTTTCAACTTTTTTCAAATAGGCCGACCAGGCCTGGTCCCGGAGCTGCTCTTTCAGCTCCTCCGGTTTGGGAAGGGATTCATTCCCATTAAAAGAAACCTTTATGGAAAATTGTTGAAAGAGTTTATCGGCCAGGGATTTGAGGTCCCATTCCTCGGGAGGAATTTTATCATTGACAAAGACTCCGACGATTTCGTCCAGCAATTCCTCGGTCATTTCCCGGATCATCTCTCCCAGTTCCTGACCTTCCAGGACCTGACGCCTCTGACCGTAAATAACCTCCCTTTGCTGATTCATGACGTCATCATACTCGATGAGGTGTTTCCGGATTTCGAAATTGTGTCCTTCCACGCGACGCTGGGCATTTTCGATGGCTTTGGAAATCAGAGAATGCTCGATAGGTTCCCCTTCTTCCATGCCCATTTTTCCCATAAGACCGGAGATGCGGTCCGAGCCGAAGATGCGCAGCAGATCGTCCTCCAGAGACAGATAAAAACGAGAACTGCCCGGGTCGCCCTGTCGTCCGGAACGGCCCCGGAGCTGGTTGTCGATCCGGCGGGATTCATGCCGTTCCGTGCCCAGGATATGTAGACCCCCCAGGTCGGTCACCCCCTCCCCCAGGACAATATCGGTTCCCCGGCCGGCCATATTGGTGGAGATGGTCACCACCTCTTTTTGTCCGGCCGAAGCCACGATTTCCGCCTCCAGTTGATGGTTTTTGGCGTTGAGGACCGAATGCTTGATCCCTTGCCGGGACAGGACCTTGGCCAGCCGTTCCGATTTGTCGATGGAAATCGTTCCCACCAGGACCGGTTGTCCCTTGGTGTGCAGCCGTTTGATTTCTTCGATGATGGCCTGAAACTTCTCGGCTTCATTGCGGTAAATAACATCCGGAAAATCATCCCGGATCATTTTCTTGTGAGTGGGAATGACGATGACATCCAGCTTGTATATTTTCTTGAATTCCGGGGCTTCGGTATCGGCCGTTCCGGTCATGCCGCTCAATTTCTTATACATGCGAAAATAATTTTGAAAGGTAATGGTGGCCAGGGTCTGGTTTTCGCTTTCTACCCGCACCCCCTCCTTGGCTTCCAGGGCCTGGTGAAGCCCTTCACTGTACCGCCTACCCGGCATCAGCCGTCCGGTGAATTCATCGACAATGATGACCTCGCCTTCCTTGACGATATAATCCACATCTCTTTTGAACAGGGTATGGGCCTTGAGGGCCTGGTTGATATGGTGGACCATAAGCATGTGTCGCGGATCATAGAGGTTTTCCACCTTAAGTAACTTTTCGGCATGGGCGACCCCGGCCTCGGTCAGGGCCACAGTCCGGGTTTTTTCTTCTATGGTGTAATCCTGCTCCCGATGCAGGCGGGGGATGATCTGGTTGATGTCATGATACATACGGGTGGATTTTTCCGCCGGTCCGGAGATGATCAGCGGGGTACGGGCTTCATCGATCAGGATACTGTCCACCTCGTCGACGATAGCGTAATTAAAGGGCCGCTGTACATAATTGGAAAGGGAGAATTCCATGTTGTCCCGGAGATAGTCGAAGCCGAACTCGTTGTTGGTCCCATAGGTGACATCCGAACCATAGGCCGCTCTTCGGGCTTCCTTATTCATGTCATGGACAATAACCCCCACGGAAAGTCCCAGGAATCGATAGATCCCCCCCATCCACTCGCTGTCCCGCCGGGCCAGGTAATCATTGACTGTGACCACATGGACCCCTTCTCCGGTCAAGGCATTCAGATAAACCGGGAGAGTGGCGGCCAGGGTCTTACCTTCGCCGGTTTTCATTTCGGCGATTTTTCCTTCGTGGAGCACGATTCCGCCAATGACCTGCACGTCGAAGGGTCTCATTCCCAGGACCCGGACCGAGGCCTCTCGAACTACGGCAAAGGCCTCAGGCAGGATATCATCCAGCGGGGCCCCCTGGGCTAATTGTTCTTTGAATTGTCGGGTCTTGGCCTGAAGGCCGGTGTCGCTCAGGTGGCGCATTTCTTTTTCCAAATCACTGATACGATCCACCAGAGGGGCCATGCGTTTCAGTTCTCGGTCGTTCTTGGTCCCGACCACTTTTTTTATCAAACTATTAAACATAATTTCTTTCTTTAATAAAGGTATAAGGTTTACGGTTTACGGTTTAAGGTTTAAGGTCCTCGCAAAATCCAAACCACGAATAATATACCTTATACCCTGCACCTTATACCTCATACCGTTCTTTAAGATTATGCCTCCAGGAGTACGGCAATTTCATCACACTCCGGAAATTTAACGCATTTTAAACAGTCCGCCCAGATTTTATGGGGCAGTAGATTTTTATCGACCTCCTTAAACCCGAATTTATTAAAAAAATCCACCCGGTAGGTCAGAGCAAAAATTTTATAAAGTCCCAGGGTAATGGCTTCCGAGATGCAGGCCTCTACCAAACGGGTGCCGATTCCCTGACCGGCAAAGGACTCTTCCACGGCCAGCGATTTAATTTCGGCCAGATCTTCCCAGCAGAGGTGTAAGGCACAAACGCCGCAAAGCTCCTCCCCGCCATCAGGAATAAAGACATAATAATCTCTGAGGTATCCGTATAATTCACTGAGGGACCGGGGCAGTAGTAATCCCTTCTGGGCATAGTGCTCCAACAGTTTTTGAATCGGTTTGACATCCCTCATCGTTGCTTTGCGGATCATTCCTTAAACCCTTCGGAATCCGGACTAATAATTTTTATCCAGGACCACGGCCTGGAATCCATCGTGCTCCAGCCTGATCAAGGCCTTTTCCGCTTCCAGCCGGCCTTGGAAAGGGCCGATTTGAACCCGGTACCACTTCCCTCCCTTTTGAGGGAGATCCTTTATCTTTAGCTGGGCCTGATACCCTTTTTCCGACAAGCGTTTCAGGCAGGATTGTGCGGTGGGCTCCTCCCGGTAGGACCCGATTTGAACAATAAAAGGGCCTGACTTGGCAAGGTTTTCCTGGGGTGCTCTGGCGACCTTGGTTTCAACCGCTGGAGTCTTGGGAACCTTGGTCTCAATCGGAGGGAACTTGGATTCGGTTTTTGTTTCCAAAGAGTCGGGCTTATCCGACAAATCGCCTTTGGCTTCCCGAGACAGGGGTTTCGGTGCAGGCTGGGGGATCCTCTGCTGGGTGATCACGGTGTCTCTTTGCGAAGGCTTGTTAAAAAACTCCAAAGAAGGATTAAGGATCTCCTCCTGAGGGATGGTATCCTTTTTTTCCTGGACGAGATATTTATCCATCAGGGCTTTTTTCTCTTCTTGAAGCTTTTGAATTTTGTCGGTAAAAGTCCGGCTGATGGTGTCGGATACATAGCCGCGGCCGACAAATATCCCCAGGATAAAAATCCAAGAAACGACAAAGAGGGCACCGGCGATGCTGAGGAACAGTTGAGACCTGCTCAATTCGAATAAAAACCGTTTTTTTCGATTATAAGGTTTAGGTTTCATTTTCCCTCATCATTTTTTGCGGGGCCGAGACCCCCAATAAATTCAAAGCGTTTTTGATAACCGTCCCGATGGCCAGACAGAGGATCAAGCGGGCCTGGCTGAGTTCATGATCCTCCTGCAGGATCCGGTGATGATTATAATAATGATGAAACTGGGCGGCCAGCTCTCCCAGGTAAAACGGGATGCGGTGAGGCTCGAGCTTGGCGGCCGCCTGATAAACTTCTTCGGGATATTCCGTCAGATGTTTACAGAGCTTCCTCTCCTCGGGCAAGGTCAAAAGCCGGACCGTCTGGCGGTCCAGGTCCTCAATAATAAAACCCTGGGACCGGGCCACCGACAGGACACTGCAAACCCGGGCGTGGGCATATTGAACATAATAGACCGGATTTTCGTTGCTTTGTTTTTTAGCCAGATCCAGATCAAAATCCAAGGGGCTGTCCGAGCGCCGGGTCAGAAAGATAAATCGGGCGGCATCCTTGCCCACCTCATCCAGAACCTCTTTTAAGGTGACGAATTCGCCGGCCCGGGTGGACATGGCCACCAGTTTGCCTTCCCGGATCAGAGTGACCAGTTGAACCAGGATAACGGTCAGGGCCTTGGGATCCAAACCTAAACTTTGGAGAGCGGCTTTCAAACGAGGGACATAACCGTGATGATCGGCCCCCCAGATGTCAATCAGCCGATCATAACCGCGACTGAACTTTTGAAGGTGATAGGCCATGTCCGAAGCAAAATAAGTCAAAGCCCCGTTGGCCCGAACGACGACTCGGTCTTTTTCGTCCCCGAAATCGCTGCTTTTGAACCAAAGGGCCCCGTCCTTCTCATAAAAAAGCCCTTTGCTTTTCATGACCCGGATCAATTCCTCCACCAATCCCTGACGGACCAGGCTTTCTTCACTGAACCAGTGATCGAACTTAATTCCAAAATTCTCCAGGTCCTTTTGAATATCCTTTAAGATGGCCTGACGTCCATAGAGGGAAAAAAAGGCCAGATCCAGGTTGGATCCGTCGGCGGGCCGGTCCGCCTGACCCTTTAAAATCTCCGCGGCGATCTCTTTAATATATTCCCCTTTGTAGCCGTTTTCCGGGAAAAGACTCTCTTCCCCCCGGAGTTCCTTGAATCGCGCTTGAATGGATCTCCCCAGATTTTCCATTTGGGTGCCAAGGTCATTCAAGTAATATTCGGTGGTGACTTCGTAGCCGGTAGCCCTTAAAAGATTGGCCAAAACCGCTCCCAGGGCGGCACCCCGGCCATGGCCGATATGCAAGGGGCCGGTAGGGTTGGCGCTGACAAACTCAATCTGGACTTTTTTCCCTTTGGCCCGGAGGATTTGGCCAAAGCCCTCCTTCTGGTCGATTATCAAAGGAAGCAGGTCCTGAAAGGCTTCATTTTTTAAAAAAAAATTTATAAAACCCGGTTTGACCACTTCGATTTTTTTCAGCCAACTCACGCCGGCGGGTATCTGGTCGACCAGGGACTCGGCGATTTTCATGGGGGGCTGTTTCATTACTTTGGCCATGGTCAGGGCCAGATTGGTGGCATAGTCCCCATAGGTTTCATTTTTCGGAACCGTGAAGGCAACGGGAAACCCGATCCCGATATCCGAAAAAGATTTTTGGATTTCTTGACTCGCTTCATCAACCAGTTTAGTAAGCTGTTCACGCACTTGTTTTTTTTCTTTCCCTAAAAAATTCGGTTTTGGATTAATCTTAATTTATAACTTTTTTTCCCGCCCAAGTCAATCGCCTAAATATTTTCGAGGATTCATGCCTCCCAAAAGGCAAAAGACTTCATAAGGGATGGTTCCGGCTTTCAAGGCCAGTTCTTCGGGGGTGATGGTCTCTCGGCCTTGACTTCCCATAAGAACCACTTCCTCGCCGATCGGCAACCGGAGAGACGATTCAATCCGGACCACGGTTAAATTCATGCATACCCGGCCGATAATGGGAAAACGTTTTCCCCGGATAAGGACTTCCCCGCGGTTGGACAAAATTCTAGGATAACCGTTGGCATAGCCGACTGGGAGGAGGGCGAAGGTTTCGGGACGGGAAGTGGTATAGGTGCCCCCATAACTGACTTCAACCCCGGCGGGCAGTTGTTTGACCTGTATAATGCGACTCTTCAGGGTCATGGCCGGCCCGATTTTGATCCTTCGGACGCCGTCGAAAGATTCGAACGGACTGGCGCCGTAAAGGACTATCCCGGGACGGGCATAGTTCAGGTGACTTCGCCGGTAATTGAGCAGAGCGGCGCTGTTGGCCATGTGGTTTTCGGTCAATTCCAGCCCGGTCTGCCGGGCCAGAGCCAGGGCTTCTAAGAATCGTTTCCATTGCAGGTGATTATAGGGTTTTTCTTTATCGTCGGCCTGACCGAAATGCGAGGTCAAGCCGGTCACCTGAAGTCTTTTAAGGGCCTCCATTTTTTTAATGAAAGCCCCGAATTCAAACCAAGGCACCCCCAGGCGGCCCATTCCGGTATCAATTTTGATGTGGACCTGGACCCTGATATTCCTTCTCTGCGCGGCCTGGTGGAGCTTGAAAGCCGTTTCCGTGTTATAGAGGATCGGAGTCAAACGGTAATGGAGACAGGCGCTGATTTCTTCCGGAAGGAGACCCAGCAAAAGGATTACCGGGATATGGGGGCTGACTTTTTTTCTGATCAGGATACCTTCCTCTATCGAACTCACAGCCAGAGCCGGAGCCCCAAGCTTGAGCAGTTCGCGGGCCACGGGTACCAGACCATGTCCATAGGCATCGGCTTTGACCATGGCCATGATCTTGGTTTCAGGGTTGATTTTTTCTCTGATCCATTGATAATTTTTTCTTAGACGGGAAAGGTCAATTTCAACCCAGGAACCCGGTCTGGAAGAATACCCTGACGGCATAGGTCACCCCATGAAAATAATTTACATTAAATTATAATTAGTTAGCAGTCTAGTAGCTGTTATTCCTTGACAAAGAAACAATAAATTTCTTAAATTGTATTTATGACACTTTTTACAAAAAATTTCATCATTTCTTTTATTTTGGTTCTGGTATTTTTTTTCAACCAACCCCTTTCCGCCGCTGCAGACCGGGACCTTCCCCGGGGGAACACAAAAAAGACCTTAAAGCAAAGCGACCGGGAAAAGAAGACCAAACGTTCCACTCGGACCCAGACCAGTAAAAATAAAATTAAACAAAAGATAAAAAAGGCGACTTCCAAAAAGAAAAAAAAGAAAGCGGCCTCGGGCCGCCGGCGGCCTGGATCCGGGGTAATGGAAGTCCGTTCAGCAGAACTCTCCATCCAACCTCCCGTTACGGCGAGTGGAGGGTCGTTACAAGAGCTGGTTGAAAATGAGATTATTCACCTTAAAAACATCGGACGTCTTTTGCCGGCTGATCAGGTTTCCCTCCAGGTCTATGATCTGAATGAGAAAAGGATGCTGGCGGACATCAATGGGAATGTTATCCGCAATGCAGCCAGTCTGATCAAACTTTTCGTTATGTTGGCGGTCTATGATTCCATTTCCCGGCAGGAAATTCAGGAAACCCCCGAAATAGAACATCAAATATTTCGGATGATCGCCGTTAGTGATAACGGGGCTACCAACAGCCTGATCCGTCGTTTAGGACAGGGAGATGCCCTGCAGGGGATCATCGGCATCAATGCCCTGACCCATAAAATGGGCTTCTCCGGGTCACGTCTGCGCGAACTGATCCCCGATGGGGGACGAACCTATGAAAATCAAACTACCGCCGCGGACACCACCCTGTTTTTTCGACTGCTTTATGAACAGAAGCTGGTCACTCCCCATTATTCCCAAAAAATGAACAACATCCTGCTTAAGAGTATTCATGACCGTATTAAAACCCATCAGATCAGTAAGGATGGTGTTGCTGTGGCCGATAAGACCGGGTATGTTCGAGGTTTAAACGGAGATTGCGGCATCGTTTATCTGAAAGGCCAGGGAAACGGGTGTAATGACTATGTCCTTTCCATTATCATTGAAAACAAAACCCGGCCCACTGATGGAGGGTGGGGCAGAAAAAAGAGCACCGCGATTCGGTACCTCTCTGATCGAATCTATCAAAACCTGAGAAACGGGCAGGGCAAAAGCTAAACCAAATACTGGAGTGATGGAGTATTGGAGTATTGGATAAAACCTGCCAACCTTCCAGTGCTTGCACTCCACTACTCCATTACTCCACTACTCCAGCAATTCGTCATTCCTCTCCAATCCACTCATAGACCCCGGCCAGGGTCGAATCCAATAAATCCGGACGGTTTCCGCCGGCCTGGGCCATATCGGCCCGACCCCCTCCATCTCCTCCCAGGGTTTTAGCCAGACGTTTGATGATTTTTCCGGCCTGAAATTTTTTGATCAGGTCTTTGGAAACCACGGTCACCAGCAGGGCCTTCCCCTCATTAACACCCCCTAGAATAACTATCCCCGACTGAAGCCGATCTCTGAGAGAGTCGGCCAGGTCCCTGAGCTCTTTGGCTTCAGCGATTGGGACCGGAAGGGACAGGACTTTTATTCCCTTAATCACCCGGGTCTTTTCCAACATGCTTTCAACCCCTCCACCGCTGAGCAGAGATTTATTCAGCCGGGAAATGGTCCGCTCCAAATCTTTTTGCTGGGCCAGGAGTTTTTCCATGCGGGGCAGCAGATCTTCCGGCCCCACCTTTAGCAATTCTCCAAGGGACTTCAGCCATTGTTCTTCCTGATGAACGGTTTTCAGGGCCTCTTTTCCGGTGACCGCTTCGATCCGTCTTACCCCGGCGGCCACGCTCCCTTCAGACAGGATCTTAAACAGACCTATATCCCCGGTTCGGACGGTGTGGGTCCCGCCGCATAATTCCTGACTGAAATCACCAAGCTGCACCAGGCGGACCTGATCCCCGTACCGTTCTTCAAAAAGGGCGATGGCCCCGGTCGCCTTGGCCTGTTCGTAATTCATGAGCTGGGTCATAACCGGATGGTTGTGCCGGATCTGCTCATTGACCAGGTCTTCCACGGCCTGGAGTTCCTTTAATGACAGGGCCGAATAATGGGAAAAATCAAATCGTAATCTTTGGGGGCTGACTAAGGATCCGGCCTGTTTAACCTGTTCGCCTAAGATACGACGCAGAGCCCCATGAAGCAGATGGGTGGCGGTATGATTATTGGCCGTAGGGATTCTCCGTTCCCTGGAAACCGAAAGCATTACCTGATCGCCGACAGCCAGGGACCCCTGCTGCAAATGGCCTCGATGGAGGATCAATCCATCAGGCAGGGAAAAAGTCTCTTCCACGGTAAAAGTGCCTTTAGAGGAGGAAATGATCCCCTGGTCTCCGGCCTGCCCGCCGGATTCGGCATAGAATGGGGTTTCAGCCGCCACCAGTTCTATCCCCTGAAGGCCTTCGGTTTTCTGGATCTCTTGCCCGTTCTGAATCAGGGCGATTATATGAGAATCCGTCTCCAGGGTGTCATAACCCTTAAATTCGTTTTTCAGGTCCCGGGCCATCAAGGCCCTGTATCCCACTTGAATCTCTCGTTCCCCGCTTCCCTTCCAGGACTGACGGGACATTTCCCTTTGCCGATCCATATGGGCCTGGAAACCGGGCTGGTCAATACTCAAATTTTGATCCCGGATTACATCCTGAATAATGTCCAGAGGAAAACCATAGGTATCATACAGCTTAAAGACCAGGGAGCCCGGCAGGACCGCTTCCTTTTGTTGTTTTAATCGATCCATGGCTTCGTTGAGAACCTTGAGTCCGAAATCCAGGGTCTCCAGAAATCGTTCTTCCTCTTTTTGAATGATCTGGGAGGTGAAAGCCCGGTGTTCCAGGACTTCAGGAAACGGGTCGGCCATGACCTCGGCTAAGACCTGGGTCAATCGGAACAAAAAAGGTTTATCAATGCCCAGAACCTTACCGAAACGGGCCGCCCGCCGCAATATCCGCCGGACCACATAACCCCGCCCTTCGTTGGAAGGCATGGCCCCATCGGCCAGTAAGAAGGCCAAAGCCCGACTGTGATCGCAGATGACCTTGATGGCGATATCGGTTTCTTCTTTTTGTCCCATGGGGATTCCGGAAAGATCTTTAACCGCCAGGACGAGATCCTTAAACAAGTCGGTTTGAAAATTATTGGGGACTCCCTGAATAACCGCCGCGATCCGTTCCAGCCCCATTCCGGTATCGATGCTCGGTTTGGGCAAGGGGGTCAGGAGGCCACTGGCGTCCCGATTATACTGCATAAAGACCAGATTCCAGATTTCCAGATAACGATCACAATCACATCCGGGGGCGCAATCCGGCCGGTCGCAGCCTAAATGCGGCCCCTGATCAATCAGGATTTCCGAACAGGGCCCGCAGGGACCGGTGTCCCCCATGGACCAGAAATTATCCTTTTCCCCCAGACGGACGACCCTTTCCAGGGGAAGACCGATTTCCCGATGCCAAATTTGATAGGCTTCTTCATCTTTATAATAGACCGAGGCATAAAGCCGGTCCTCCGGCAGGCCGAAAACCTTGATCAACAGGTCCCAGGCCAGATGGATGGCCTCGTTTTTAAAATAATCCCCAAAAGAAAAATTACCCAACATTTCAAAAAAGGTGTGGTGACGCGCCGTCCGGCCCACATTTTCCAGGTCATTGTGCTTCCCTCCGGCGCGAACACACTTCTGACTGGAAGCGGCCCGGACAAAGTCTTTTTTCTCTTCTCCCAGGAACACCCTTTTGAAGGGAACCATACCGGCGTTGGTAAAAAGCAGGGTAGGGTCGTCTCGGGGTATTAAAGAAGCGCTCTTAACTACTTCGTGGTCGCGATCCCTGAAATAATCCAAGAAGGCTTGGCGTATTTCTTTCCCGGTTTTCAAATCAAATCCTTTCTAAAAAAAACGGTCGTAAGGGGTGAGGCGTAAGGCGTGAGGCGTAAGGCGTGAGGCGAGAGAGGGGAGGCCCCGGCTGGTTTCTCCTTACGCTTCACCCCTCGCGCCTTACGCCTCACGGGTTTCGCTTCCCGCTTGTTATTCCGTCTTTTCCTTTATCATCCCGTAAGTCTGTTTGATCCTGGTCTCGATCTCGCTCAAGGCTTCCGGGTGTTCCTTTAAATAGGTCCGGGCATTATCACGGCCCTGGCCGATGCGATTGCCGCCGAAAGAATACCAGGTCCCGCTTTTCTCGACGATGTCATGAGCCACCCCGAGGTCCAGTATGTCTCCCTCTTTGGAGATTCCTTCCCCATAAAGGATATCGAATTCGGCCTCTTTAAAAGGAGGGGCGATTTTATTTTTGACCACCTTGACTTTGGTTCGAGTACCGATGATCTCCTGGCCATCTTTGAGTGTTCCGACTTTCCTTATATCCAGGCGCAGGGAGGCATAAAATTTTAAGGCATTTCCCCCGGTCGTGGTTTCCGGGTTTCCGAACATGACTCCGATCTTCATGCGGATTTGATTGATAAAAACGAGGGAGGTATGGGTCTTGCTGATGGTTCCCGTCAGCTTTCTCAAGGCTTGGGACATAAGCCGGGCCTGGAGTCCCATGTGGGCATCCCCCATTTCCCCTTCGATTTCCGCCCGGGGTACCAAAGCGGCCACCGAATCGACCACGACGATATCCATAGCGCCACTGCGCACTAAAATCTCGGTAATCTCCAGGGCCTGCTCGCCGTTATCCGGCTGGGAGACCAGAAGGTCGTCGCAATTAACTCCCAACTTATTGGCATAGACGATATCCAAAGCATGCTCGGCATCGATAAAAGCAGCCATCCCTCCTTTTTTCTGGGCCTCGGCAATGGCGTGCAGGGCCAGGGTGGTCTTTCCTGAAGACTCCGGGCCATAAATTTCTGTGATTCTGCCTCGGGGGATACCCCCTATACCGGTGGCGATATCCAGGGAAAGAGAACCCGTGGGGATAAAGGGGACATCGGCGGCCAGGGCCTCGGCCCCCAGACGCATAATGGAACCTTTCCCAAACTGTTTTTCGATTTGACCCATGGCCATTTCGATGGCCCTGCCTTTTTCACTCGTTGGTTTCAAATCTGTTTTCATATCGCCTCCCGTTGATTTAAATTATTTATTTCAAAATTTAAGGTGTAAAATTTAAATTTCAAAGTTTGCCCTTTTTTTTATCCCCGATATGGGATGGCCTATTTTTTAGACTGAAGGTCCTCAGTTTTGTATACACCGGCCCGGCCGGTTTTAAGTCACTTCGAAAAATTATCAAGTCTTCCACTTCAAAAGGGCCTGTTTCTTTTGCCGACCATTCAGACAGTCTCCGATAAAGCCCTTCGTTTACCTGATTATCCTTGTTTCGGCCCAGGGTCAAATGACCCTGGTAGGGCCGCTCTTCTTTGGGGATTCCCAGGGGGACCAGTGCCCGTTCAATGGCCTGTTGAAGCCCCTGGAGAGTTTTTGTCTCCCCGCCGAGACTCAACCAGATCACCCTTGGTCTAAAAAGGTTAGGGAAGGCGCCCAATCCTTTCAGGGTCAGTTGAAACCGGGGGTAATCGGCCATAACCGGAGAAAGGGCCTCTGAAATCTTTTCCAGGGCATCCTGGGATATGGAGCCAAAGAACTTCAGGGTCAAGTGGGTCTGGAGGGGAGAAACCCATTTAATCCGGGAAGGGATCTGACTCAACTCCCCAAGATATTCGGCCACTGTTTTTTTCAGACCTTCAGGAAGTTCAATGGCTAAAAAGGAACGTATCATTTATTAGATAGCTCCTGACCCAATTCAGGGCCGTGTAGGCGGTCAGGATTTTGATCTGATTTCGTCGACCCTGGAAAAGAAAATGACCGGCTTTGGTCCCTTGGCCAGAGGCCAGGGCAATCCAGACCGTTCCTACCGGTTTTTGGGGGGTCCCGCCTCCCGGGCCGGCGATCCCGGTAACGGACAATCCCAAATCGGTTTTGCTTTTTTTACGAACCCCTTCGGCCATGAGGAGGGCTGTTTTTTCACTGACCGCCCCAAAACGGGAAAGGACCTTCTTGGGTAGATCAAGCATTTCCATTTTGGCTTTGTTGCTGTAAACCACTACCGAACGATCAAAGTAGGCCGAACTCCCGGCTACACTGGTTATTCGGTGACCGATCAATCCTCCGGTACAGGATTCAGCTACAGAAAGAGTCATTCTTTTCTGTATTAACAAGTCTCCCACGACTTCTTCCAGGGTTTGCCCATTTTTGGAAATAAGATACCCGGACAACCTTTCTTCCACAATCTTTTCAATGGAGTCAAGCAGGCGTTCGGCCCCGATGGCTTTTTCGGCCCGGATGGAAATCGTAAGCTGATTTTCCGGAAATTTGGGATAAAAGCCCAACTGGAGAGATCCAAATCGTTTCTCCAGGTCTTTAAATTTCTCATTGACCTCCGGCTCCAATAGCCCGAAAACATTGTAGACTCTCTGCCGGACGACTTTCTGACCGGGGTAGCGGTTAACTAGATAGGGAATAATTTGACGGTCTAAATACCTTCTCATTTCTTCCGGGACCCCGGGCAGAAAAAAGAAGAGTTTCCCCTTTTCATTCATCATAAAACCGCAGGCCTTGGGCCGGGGATGAAACAATTCCACCCCTTCCGGCAGCCAGGCAATTTTTTCATATATGGGATCCCAGGGGATATCTCTAAGGGTCAGGAAGCGTCTGATTTGACTCTGAAGCCCTTTATGAAGGACCAGGGGACGCTGAAAAACCCGGCTGACGACCTCTACCGTTATGTCATCCAGGGTTCCCCCCAAACCCCCGGTCACCAGGACGGCATCGGCCCTTTTTCCCGCCTCTTTCAGGGCCGAGCGGATATTCCCGGGCTGGTCCCCGATCAGGACGATCCGGTTCACTTCAAATCCAAAGGAATTCAACCGAGCCGCCGCATAACCGGCATTTTGATCCAGAACCCGGCCGGTGACCAGTTCATTTCCGATTCCTATGATTTCAATCTTTAAAGGCATCTCAAATAACTTGATAATAGACCAGGAGTCTAAGGATAATCTGGCAATAGATTCCGGCCAGGACATCATCGAGAACGATTCCCCAGCCACCGGGCATACTCTGATCAATTTTTCGGATCGGATAAGGCTTAATAATGTCCATGGCCCTAAATAGAAAGAAACCCGCCAGGGCAATTTTCCAAGAAAAAGACAACCCGAAAACGGTTGTCAGATAGCCGGCTATTTCATCGATTACCACCCTTGAAGGATCTTTCCTGCCCCAAATTCTCTCGGCCTGCCCGGCCAAAAAAACGCCCGATAAAATGGACCCGATAATAATAAGAGCTTGGATCCAAAGCCCTTGCCCCGAAAGCCAATAGAATAGAGGCAGGCCCCAAAGTGTTCCAAAGGTTCCCGAGGCAACGGGTATATAACCCAGGTAGGTCCCCGAACTTAAAAAAAGGATCGACTGCTTCAGGGTGGGATTTGATTTTAAGTTCAAAATAAGTCCTTAAACAGCGTAGTTACGAATATCGTCCTTCCACCCTCTATTTAGTAAAATTTGCCCTTTCCGGGATTCTATCATCGCCTTGATATATTTTTTTATATTTTTATGAGTGGGTTGTCAAGGATTCCGTAATCAGGTCAGGGAGGTTAGGCTTTTACAAAAAGCGGGTTCTATAGTATAGATGAAAAAAAGAACCCTGTTCATCGCCTGAGATTGCAGTTTGGGCGAGCCTGTTTTTATATTTCCCGGGTTATAAGAAAGAATGACTAAGTTCTTCCAGACTGTTTTTCTCTTTTTTTTCCTGCTGATCAGCGGAACCTTCTTTTCAAATGCTTCCGCCGCAGAATCTCTTTCCCTGGTCGCCGTAGGGGACATCATGATGGGTTCCCATGGACCCAAGGGAATTCTTCCGCCCAACGACGGTCGAGATTTGTTTGCCGGCATTCTTTCTCATTTAAAGGGCGGGGACATTACCTTTGGAAATCTGGAAGGCCCGTTGCATGATGAGGGAGGAGTGGGCAAATGCCGGGAAACAAAAAGCCCTTGGTGCTTTGAGTTCAAGATGCCCACCCGCTACGGCCTTTACCTGAAAGAGGCCGGATTTACGGTGTTGAACATCGCCAATAATCATACCCTGGATTATGGAACGGAGGGCATCAAAAGTACCCTGGAGACATTTTCTGTTTTGGGGATACGGCCGGCAGGAGGTCAGGCCGTTGCTGAACTGACGGTCAAAGGGAAAAAGATCGCCCTGCTGGGGTTTTCCTACCGGTTATCCCCTTATTCCTGGTCCCTTCTGGAAATCGATCAAGCTCAGGAAATAATCCGGAAAATAAAAGAGTCCCATGACCTGGTGATTGTTTCCTTTCATGGCGGGGGCGAAGGGAAAAACGCCCTCCAGGTGGTCGATACGAATGAAATATTTTTAGGGGAGGATCGGGGCAACGTCATGCTTTTTTCCCGATCGGTCATTGAGGCCGGCGCCGATCTGGTCCTGGGCCACGGCCCCCACGTTTTAAGGGCTATGGAAATTTATAAGAAAAAACTGATCGTCTATAGTCTGGGAAACTTTTTAACCTATGGTCTTTTTAATCTGAAGGGGCCTAATGGAATAGGCGGCATTCTGAAGGTCCAAATAGATCTTGAAAACGGTGATTTCCTGGAAGGACGTCTGATCCCCTTAAGATTAGAAAAAGGGGGAATCCCGGCCCTGGACCCTGATCGAGAAGGGATTCAATTGTTGAAAGAACTTACCCACAGAAACGGGAACCTTTTCAATGTTCGGATAACCGATGAGGGGGAAATATTGGGGGGCTCAAAATAGATGGACTCGTAAAGAGTCCATCAACAGGCCGAGGAAGATTAAGTCCCGGCCTGGGGTGAAGGTGGGACCACTTGAATTAACTTCAAGTGGCGGGAGAGGGGAAGCCCTTTCCCGCCTCGCGAAAAGTCGTTTTTTGACTTTTTACGAGGTTGTCAAAATAAAGGTTCATCAATGAATAACCAACCTGAAGAATATCAGATACTGCTGGACCGGCTGGCCTCCCTGAAAGGGATTGAAACTGAATACCGGGATATCTGGGGCAATCTCCATTCCCTTTCTCCGGATATTATTCTCAGAATCCTTTCGGCTATGGGATGCCGGTTGGATAGTGTGGAGCAACTGGAAAAAGAAATTGAGACGCTGGAACACCGGGACTGGGGCCCGGTTACTCCGCCGGTCTTGATCGTTTCCTGGCCGGCCTTGCCGAAGGAGATCCTTTTTCAGATTCCGGCCAATCCGGAAAGTGAACCGGAAGGGCTGCCTGCCGACCTTCAGGCCCGATTAGATATTACTGAAGAATCCGGGCAGATCAAGATTCGATATTTTTCTCCGGAGGAACTTGGCTATAAAGGAACAGCCCATACCGGAGAGACCCTTTACCTGAGAGGCGGCCTGCCTTTTCCTCAAGACCTGTCTCTTGGCCGGCATCAAATGGTTTTAATCCTCAGCCAGGGTCTTCGCCAATTTGAACAGGGGGTCCTGGTGATTGTCTGCCCGGAAAAGACCTATCTCCCTCCAGCCCTGGAAGGGGGGGGAAAAAGGGCCGGCCTCATGGTTTCTTTAGCCGGCCTTCGTTCCGGTGATAATTGGGGAGTTGGGGATTTCCGGGACCTCAAGGCCCTGGTCATCTGGACGATCGAATTTTTACAGGCCGATGTGATCGGTCTGCTTCCCTTGCATGCTGTCGCCAATCGCCAACCTTACAACATCAGCCCCTATTATCCATCGAGCCGGTTTTATCGAAACCCGATCTATCTTTCCGTTCCGGAAATAGAAGAATATCCCCTGGCCTTGAAGGCCAGGGAAACGGCGGAGAATCCGGAAAACGAAACCTTATTGTCCGAGTTGAGGGCATCCGCAAAAGTTCAATTTGAAAAAGTTGATCGCTTGAAGAGAAAAGTTTTAAAAATAGTTTTTCAGACTTTTCTGGACCGTCATTGGAAACCGCCCGGACAGGAGACACAACGTCAAAAGGATTTCCAGCATTATATGGATCGGGAAGGTGAACTCCTGGACCACTTTGCCGTTTTTTGCGCTCTGGCCGCCTATTTCGAAAAGGAGAATCCGGAACTTTCCACCTGGGGACAATGGCCGGACCCTTTTCAAGACCCCTGTTCCCCGGAAGTGAAGACTTTTGCCAAGGAGCACTGGCAGGAGATCTTATTTGAAAAATATCTTCAGTGGCAAGTGGAGGCCCAACTTTCAGCCGTTCAGGATCTGGCTCTTAATTCAGGTTCGGAAATCGGCCTTTATCATGATTTGGCCCTGGGCATTGACCCCTGGGGGGCAGATTCCTGGGCCTGGCGGGAATTTACCATTTCCGGTATTAAGGTCGGAGCTCCTCCGGATGATTTTTCGCCTCAAGGACAGGATTGGGGTTTTTCCCCCCCTCAGGAGGAAAAATATCGGCGGGAGGGTTATCAACTTTTTTCATTGGAGATCAGAAAAAACAGCCGACCCGGCGGGGCTCTTCGGATCGATCATGTCATGAAATTCTCCCGCCTCTTCTGGATATTGGAAGAACGCCCTCCCCAGGAGGGAGTTTATGTCAGATATTCTTTCGAGGACTATCTTAAAATTCTGGCTCTGGAAAGTAATCGAAACAAGACCCTGATTATCGGCGAAGACCTGGGAACCGTACCCGATCAATTAAGAGAAGTCCTTCACCAATACGGCCTTTTCTCCTATCGCCTGTTTTATTTTGAAAAGGATGAAACAGGAAATCTGATGTCTCCGGCGGACTATCCGGAATACGCCCTGGCCTCAGTGAGTACCCACGATCTGCCTCCTTTGGCCGGATTTTGGGCCATGGAAGACCTTGTCCTTCGCCGGGAATTGGGCCTCATGGCCACCGAGGAACAGTTTCATCAGGCTCTGGCCGGCCGGATCAGGGAAAAACGGCGGATGATCGACCGGCTCTACCAATTGGGGTTTCTTTCTCAGGAGGAGAGGCTCACCCTCCAGGCCCAGGAAAAGCCGGTCTTAACCGATGAAATTCACCGGGCCGTGGTGTCCTTTATCCTTAATTCCAGGGCTAAGTTGGCGATCCTGACCCAGGAAGATCTTTTCGGAGAGAAAAAGCAGCTTAACCTTCCCGGAACCGTGGACAGTTATCCCAACTGGTCGAGAAAGATGCGCTATGCGCTGGAAGAATTAAGGAATCATCCGGAAGTCCTGAAAAAAGCCGAAATGTTCAGAGGTTTAATCGATCAGTCGGGAAGAAGGGTAAGGAGTGGAAGGACGCCAGGAAAGGACTAATTCCGAAGCACGGCTTCATTTTTCATGGGCCATTTCCCTCTGGCGATGGTTGGTGATCGATTTTCTGGGTATCATCAGGGAAATGCGCTGGCGCTATGTGCCGCCGCTCATGGTCTATCTGGCGGCGGGGGTTTCCGGGTTCACGGGAATCATCGAGACCTTCTTTGTCAAGGAAGGCCTCGGACTTTCGGCTGCCTTTCTCGCCGCCCTCGGTTTCTGGGCTGGTCTTCCTTGGGCCCTGAAAATGCCTCTGGGTCATCTGGTGGATCTCTTCTGGCACCGAAAATCCCTGTTTGTCTATCTGGGGGCCCTATTGATGGCCGGGAGTCTGCTCATCATGCTCGGACTCACCGGCTACCGGTCTTGGATGATTGAAATTCTCCCGGCCGACGTCTGGTACGTCATGGCCGCCATTCTCTCGCCGATCGGGTTTGTGCTCCAGGACGTTGTTGCCGACGCCATGACCGTGGAGGCCGTGCCATTGCGTAACGATGACGGCTCGCCGGTTCCTGCGGAGGCCCTTCAACGGATGCACATCACCGTTCAGACGCTGGGCCGCATCGCCATTGTCGGAGGGGTTGCGCTGGTGGCGGGAATAGGCGGCTGGCTGGCCAAGAGCCTCTCCTATCCGGCCATGTATCAATTTTCACTCCTCATACCGGTGATCTCGGTACTGGGGGTTCTTCTTGGACAGTGGTATCTCTGGCGGCAGCGAAGGATCTACCTTCGCAGCGGAATGACGGCGCAAGAGGTTCGTTCGGTTTTAAGGCTGGAGAAGCCCCGGATGAGGCCCAACCTTTCCATTCTCGTTGGAAGCGGCGCCTTCGTCGCCGTCAGCCTTTTGCTGGGTCTTTCGAATCTGCCGGCCAAGAAGGAGATCATCTCCATCGGATCCCTGGCCATTATTGTTTATCTGATGGCCCAACTGCTTCGAGGCCTGGACCCGCTGAAACGGCGGGAGATCCTGGCGATCGCCGTCATTATTTTCGTGTTCCGGGCCGTACCCGGTACCGGTGCCGGGGCGGGCTGGTGGGAGATCGACACGCTCAAGTTCGATGAATCTTTTTTTGGGACCCTCCGCCAGATTTCCTCGATTCTGGCCATCGTGGGAATGTTCGCCCTGCGGGGATGGATGAGCCGCCATCCCATTCCTTACCTGGTTGTTTTTCTCTCCGTCTTCAACACCGTCATGATGCTGCCGTACATCGGGATGTATTACGGGATGCACGAATGGACTGAACGGGTCCTCGGGTTCGGGGCTCGCACCATAGCCATCATCGATACCATGGCCGACTCGCCGATGGGTCAGGTGGCTATGATTCCTATGCTGGCCTGGATTGCCAGAGAGGCGCCGCAGGAGCAGAAAGCAACCTATTTCGCCATTATGGCGGCCTTCACCAATCTGTCCCTTTCAGTCAGCAGCCTGCTGACGAATTACTTGAACCAGTTCTTTATCATTGAGCGCGGCAGCTATGAGCAATTGGGAGGGCTATTCATCACGACGACGGCGATAGGCCTGGTAGTGCCGGTCATGACCGTCATTATCGTCAACCGCCGGTTTGGGCCGGGAAGATCGGCCGAATAAATAATCAGGAATCTCAACAGGGAGAAGACAGATGAAAGCAGCGGTTTATTATGGACCAAGAGACATCAGGGTTGGAGAAGTGGCCCTACCTAAACTGGAGAAGGGTGAGGTTCTCCTGAGGATTCGCGCCTGCGGGATTTGCGGTTCGGACCTGCACACTTACCGTCATGGTATGTTTGAAGACCTGGGAACACCGGTTGAAAACGGTCGTGTCCTGGGTCATGAGTATAGCGGAGAAGTGGTTGCGATAAGCGGTGATATCCCCCGGATAAAGATCGGGGACCGGGTATGCGCCGTCGGCCCCGGCGGCAACGCCGAGTATGCCAGAATTCCGGCCCTGATTACCCCGATCATAACTCCGATACCGGAGGCGGTCAGTTTTGAGGAAGCCGCAACCGTCGAACCGCTGGCTACTTCACTGCATGCCGTCAACCTGGCTTGCCCTCTAAAGGGCGAGACCCAGGTGATTATAGGCGCCGGCATAATCGGGCTTGGGGTCTTGCAGGTGCTAACACCGGCACCCCGGCCCTCCAGCAGGCGATTACCATGACCCGACAAAACGGAAAGGTAGTGGTTGTGGCGGTCTTTGAACGGACTCCGGAGATCGACTATAACCTGATGGTGCGGAAAGGAATCACCCTCTTCGGTTCCTGGGCCTGGACTCCTGACGAGTTTTTTGCCGCTCTGGAATTAATAAGTTCGGGTAAGGTTGACCGGAAAAAAATCATCAGCCATCAATTTCCCTTGGACAGGGCCGCTGAGGCTTATGAAACACAATTGAAGGCCGATGATGCCGTCAAGGTCATGATAGTGCCTTAGGGATTAACCAATGGAACCAGATAGAAATCATCCTGGATCTTGCATGGCGCCCTATTCTCAATGCACCATTGACAATGTTGGCACCTCTCTATTGTTTTGTCAGCCAGGGTGACGAACTCGGTCTCAACACCTCCAACGGCGTTTCATAGCTCTTCGGCTCCTTTTAACGCTTCTTTGCGGGATCGTTTCCTTCAGCCCCTTGGCTCAGATCATCGTGTAACCACCGCTGACACTGAGCGTCTGACCGGTGATAAAGCTGGCAACAT
>JACQYK010000243.1:0-13727 GCA_016208255.1 Deltaproteobacteria bacterium
GCCCAGAAACTCATGGAGGAACAAGGCGTTGACCTCCTGATGCTCTGGAGCATGCAGAACTGCCACTATTTCTCCGGCTTTACATCCACCCACTGGTTTAACCCCAGCTTACAATGCTGTGTAACCCTCATTCCGGTCAGCGGAGAGCCCTTGATCATCGTCCCCGAATTCTTCAGGTGGAGCGCCGAGGCGCAGACCTGGATACGGGATATCCGGGGCCAGGTGGACGCCCACCAAACCAATGTGGAACGGGATCTGCCGCGTGAAGTCGCTGAAGTCGCCAAAGAGATGGGGTTCGGAAAGGCCCGGATCGGCCTGGAGATGGGGACTCTGGCCCACTGCTGGATCCCCCGCCCCTACAATGATATCAAGCTGCTCATCGATTCCCTGCCCGACGCCAAGTTCGTCGATGGCGACCGGGTGATTTGGGGATGCCGCATGATCAAGTCCTCCCTGGAAATCGACCGGCTCACTCAGGCTGCCGCCATACACCGGCAGGCCTTTGGCGCCATCATCGAAGAATACAGGCCCGGGATGACGGAAAACGACCTGCTCCGCATCTTCATGTCCACCGCGGCGAAAAACGGTTCGGACTGGATGAAATCCGGCCACATCATGTGCGGAGACATGAAAGAGGGCGTCATCGACTGCGGTGGCCATTGGGACGGCATCGTCATCAAGAAAGGCGATTATATGTCTTTCGACATGCCTCTCCGATACAAAGGTTACTGGGCTGATATGGGCCGTTTTGTCTATGTGGGACCTACACCTGAAAAGTACCAGCGGGGGATGGAACTGGCCTGGAAGGCTTTCGACGCCGGGGCCAAGGTGGCCAAAGCCGGCGTTCCCGCCAGTCTGGTCTATGACGCCGTGGCCAAGACCCAGATCGACGGCGGCATGATGACGATCGAGATGGTGGGACACGGCATAGGACTTGATGTTCACGAACCGCCCGTCTTTTCACACACAGAAGAAACACTGCTCGAGTCCGGCCTGTGCATGGAACTCGAGGTGACGGGTATGATGGAAGGGTGGCATAAGGAAGGCAAGACCGGGATGTTTCACTACGAAAACCTTATCGTCATCAATGACCAAGGATGCCAGGTGATAGAGGGGCTCCCCAGGCAGCATCTGGAAGTCGCCTGTTATAAATGAAACGAAGGTCTAAAGTCTCATGGATACCGAATCCCTGTTATGGTTTCTGGCGGTGTTAACGACCGGCCTGGCCGCGGGCGAGATGCTGGGCGAGTTTCTCCTGTTGGGACGGTTTCAATCCTGGTTTTTTGAAACCGGCAACTCTGAGATGTTCGATCAGACCTACCTGCTGTTTCGCAGGACCAAAAGGCCGGACCGTATCTTCAACGCCGTGTACCTCATCGCCATACTGGTCGGATTGGCCTACCTGGTCTTTCTTCTTTTCAGGGGAAGGCTGGAACTTCTGCCGGTCCTGGCGGTTGTAATGCAGTGGCTCTTTCTGCTTGTTTTTTACGGCTCCGGTTTTGCCCGGATTGAGCATGCCCTGTTCGAGGGAGGCAGCTCAAAAGATCTGGCCGATAAATTCCGTTCCATGAATGTTCCCAGCCTTGGGATCTATGCCCTGCTGTGGGCTGCCTCCCTTTGTTTTTTCGTTTTTATGCGGGTTCAAGGATGATGGACCTGCTAAAAGTCTCCAAAGCCGTCACCCCCGCGAAGGCGGGGGTCCAGAAGTAGTTGAGTTTCCTGGATTCCCGTTTTCTATCGACTTCCTTCGGAAGTCTCTTTTAAAGGTCGGGCCGCTCGGCTTCGCCGAGCTTTCGAAGAGGCTCCCCTCAGGAGCCGGCAGGCCGACCGGACGGAATGACGAATTCGGGTTCCGGCGACTTTTTACGAGGTTGTCAAGGATAAGGAAATGGAAGGGTGTAAAGAAGCCGAAATGCTTAGATCCAAGGACATTCTCTGGCTTGATGTTCCTTACCGGGCGGGCCCGGTTCTGTGCGGCGACCAGGAAGTGGACGTCGCCATTGTGGGCGGAGGATTCACCGGCTTGGCCTCCGCCTATTTCATAAAACGGAGATTTCCCAACAAACGGATCATCCTGCTGGAGGCGGAATTTATCGGTTTTGGCTCCTCCGGGCGAAACTCGGGTGGCGTTGCCGGGAATATGGGGCACAACTACAGCAACTTGAAAAAGAAATTCGGAACAGAGAAAATGATGCGGCTCCAGCATCTCATGAAACAGTGCGTGGGGCTGGTTGAGCAGCTCATTCAGGATCATAAAATCGAATGCGATTACGAAAGAACGGGGAGACTGGTCGTTGCCGAGACCGATCGGCAGGCTAAAAGGCTGGAGGCGGAGCTGAGAGATTGCCAGCAGGCCGGCGCTAAAGTCGAATGGTTCGACCGGATAAAGGCCCGTCAACAATTCGGTTGCCTGGATCTTAAAGCGGCGATCCGCTATCCGGACGAGGGCATCATCGATCCCGTAAAGTTCCTTCGCGGAATGAAGGGCGTCGTTGAATCGCTCGGCGTCGACGTTTACGAGCACTCCCGCTGCCTCCGGATGATACCGGGCAGTCCTGCCTCTTCCCTAATAAAGCTGTTTACCAGCGGGGGCAGCGCGGTGGCTAAAGAAGCCGTCCTGGCCACCAACGCCTACAGCGACCCTCTCCGCCTTTTTCGTTATAAAGTACTCCCCTTCTATATCTACACTATTGTTACCGAACCCCTAAGCCAATCACAACGGGATGGATTCCAGTTTACCGGGCGGGGTAACGTCTTCGGGGCGACCAACCTGTATTGGGCCCGTAACCTCACCGCCGACAACCGGCTCAATTTCATCGAGTGCGATGTATTTTACTATTACAACCATGAAAAGGATTATAGCTGCCGCCCCAAATCGTTTCGCCGAGAATACGATCTCATGGTCAGGAAATTTCCCTTTCTCAAGGGAATCCGTGTGACCCATGCCTGGGGCGGGCTGATCGGAGTTACTTTGGATTTTCTCCCGTTCATTGGCCGCACCGGCAGGCATGGGAATATTTACTTCAGTGCCGGTTATAACGGCTGCGGCCTGGCTCCCAGCCAGCTCGCCGGCAAGATAATCGCGGCCTTGATGGCCGGGGAGAAGTCCGATCTGACGGACAATGTCCTGATCGGGCGAAAGCCTTTTTATATTCCATCCGCTGCGGTCACCTATCTCGGACTCAAGGCCTACCGATCGTTGTTCAAGTTGAATGACTGGTTTCTGGGGGGACAGGGATGAAAGTTCTGATAATCGGTGCGGGAATAAGCGGCCTGGCCTCCGCCTACTGGCTGGGCCGGGCCGGATATGAAACGGAAGTGCTCGAATCCGGTGAAAAGCCGGGCGGACGCATGGTCACTCTGAAGAGGAACGGCGACCGCCTGGACGTGGGCGCCCAGTTCTATCACACCAATTTCAAGCATTGCTTTGGCCTCATGACTGCGATGAAGATGAGCGGAGAGAGGACGGAGGTGACCGGCAGTATGGTCTACCGCCTGCGGGATGGATCGGTACGGTCTTATCCCAGGGGCACGGTTTACATGGACCTGCTGGGTCTCAAAGGGAATCTTAAGCTCTACTGGAACGTGATCAAGCTCCTGGTATTCGGAACCAAGATCATACCCTATCATATCAATGATCCGATCCCGGACAGCGACCGGGTCGCGGTCCTCGATCACTTCAACAAGGAGAGCGACCGGGCGCTGAGGGACTTCCTCATCTTCCCGCTGGCCGTCGGCGCTACTATGGGGCCGCCCGAATATATGAGTCTCTACCATTTTATCAGGGCCCTCCATACCTTTGCCATCTCCCATCACGTCTGCCTGGCCCGCGGCGTCGCCTCCCTGGCCGAAGCGCTGGCCAAGGTCGTCGGCGTTCAGTACGGCTCGCCCGTTAAGCGTCTGGTCATGGAAAAAGGAAAAGTCATCGGGGCGGTGATGGAAAACGGCCAGGTGCGCAAAGCGGACCAGGTCATCGTGGCCCTCGACTCCGCCTCAGCCGCCAGGATAATGCCGGAAGAGTTGCCGGAGGAGCGCCGCTTTTTTGAGAGCATTATCTATTCCCCGGCGCCCATGCCGGTCTTCTTCCTCGACCGGCCGCTTCCAGGGAATATATGGAACTATTGGAGCGATCCGCGGCTGAAGAGGACTTTCCTTTTTGCCATCGACGGGCGGGCCAAGGTCCCGCAGATGTGCCCCAGCGGAAAGAGCGTGCTGACTTTCTGGGCCGTCCTCCCCCAAACGCAGGACCTCATGAAGCAGCCGGACAGCGACCTCATCAAGCAGGCTAATGAAGACGCCGAACTGATGATTCCCGGCGTCTCCGGCTGGATTGAGGATATCCGGATCGTCCGCCTCCCTTACGCTACGGAACAGTATCCCCCCGGGGCCTATCAGCGGGTCATGGATTTCAAGCATCGGGCCGAGAAACTCGAAGGAATTTCCTTCGCCGGCAGTCTCCTGGGAGGGACCAACATGGAATCAGCCGCGGGAAGCGCCTTTGACGCGGTCGCTCGCGTGCGTAAAGCGCTTGGTTCTTAAGGAGGTAATCGCCGTGCGTTTTTTCGATCTGGAAAAAACCGGAATAGAAAAAGATTAATTTTATTGGGCCCTCAACCGCCTAAAGCTAATGTTGACAAAACCGAAAAAAATCGCCCAAAGCCCATTTCCGTCATTCCGTCCGGTCGGCTTTGCCGACCTTTGAAAGAGACTTCCGAAGGAAGTCGATAGAAAACGGGAATCCAGTGTTTTTAATTGGTTGGCATTGACTGGATTCCCGTCCCCGATCGGGTCGAGGACAGGCTCTGCGCGGGAATGACGACTTTTTACGAGACCATCAATGTTATCAAGGTGATGTAAATCCTTTAAAAAGGGGGTTTGAAATTGTCAGAACAAAAACCGGAGTTTAATGTTGGCAAGGGTCGCGCTTACTATTTTTTCATTTTATTCTTTCTGGTATCGACCGTGGATTATCTTGACCGTATGGTCGTTACGGCCCTCTTTCCTTTCATGAAGGCGGAGCTTGGAGTGAGTGACACGCAGTTGGCGCTGCTGGTGTCCTCCATATTCTGGTCGGTAATGGCCTTTTCAGTGCCTATCGCCTGGTTGATGGACCGCTGGAGCAGGACCAAAGGCGTCGGCCTGTTCACCATTGCCTGGAGCCTATGCTGCGCTATCATCGGCTTTCTCAAGACATTCCCCTTGATATTTTCATTCAGGCTGCTCATGGGCATCGGGGAGTCAGCCTATAGCACAGGCTGCACGGCCCTGACCTCCGCCTATTTCCCCGAGAACCAGCGTGCCCGCATGAACGGCATTTTGACTGCGTCGGTACCGGTCGGCGCCGTGCTTGGCACCATAGGAGGGGGAATCATTGCCGAAACGCTGGGATGGCGCTATGCCTTCGGCATCGTGGCCATACCGGCGCTTATCATAGGTTTGCTGTTTTTTACACTCAGGGACTATAAGTCCGTCGATCTGTGCAAGACGGTGGACGAGGGTGTCGATGCCGGGAAGAAAGTGAAGATGAAGGTGACGGATATTGTAAAGGACATTTTCAGCAAGCCGTCACTGGTCATGAACTTTCTTGGATTCGTAGGCAACGTCTTTGTCACGACTTCGCTGATGACCTGGCTGCCGACTTACTTCTATAAACTGATGGATAAGCCGAATATGGGAACGGCGTCCATGCAGACAGCCGGGATATTCATCCTGGCAGTGGTCGGCGCCCCGATCGGCGGCATTGTGACCGATTGGCTGCGCCAATGTGGGCTCAAAAGGGCGCGTATGGTGGTCCCGGCCGTTTCCTCGGCAGTGGCCGCCCTGTTGTTGTTGATAGCTTTCCTACTGCCGCCCGGAACTCCTCAGTATCTGGCGCTGCTGGGCATGGGGTTCTTTGCACCGTGGTTTTACGGCGGCGCGGCCACGGTAACGCAGGACGTGGTACACGCCGGCCTACGCTCTACCTCGTACGGAATTGCCAACGTGGTGCAAAACCTTCTGGGCGCTTCTCTCGGCCCCATCTTCGTCGGCATGATTTCCGACAGGATCAACCTGCTGACCGCTCTACAACTGCTGCCGATCTTCATGCTCCTCGGCGGGGTCATGTTCTTTATCGGGTCGTTCTTCTATCTGCGGGACAAGGATCGCGTGGAGAAAGTGACCCTGGAATTGGCCTGAACTCCAGGTCCATAAAAAAAGGCAAGTCCAACGGACTTGCCTTTTTTATTTCAACTTGAGGATATTTTAGAAAACGCTAAAAAGGCCCAAAGGTTTAGAGAAGAAATTATTGTCTTGTAAGTTGTCGAAAATTATTATAAAGTTTCTATAGCCCATAGCCCATAACCTTTTCTGCCCAGGTGATGGGTCCGATCTGCAAAAAATTAAATGATTGACTCTGGGTCAGTCTTGGACCGATCTTACAGAGAGAAAAAGGATGCCAAAAACGATCAGGGAGTTGTCGCCGGGAACCGTATTGGCGGGGACTTTAATCCTATCAGCTTTACCCCTCCTGATCGTGGAATTGTTCCCCGCCCGGCTTAAGTTTGTAGTAGACGCCCCTCCCTATATCGTTTTTCATAATATTGCTGAGTTCTTCAGCATCATGGTTTCTTTGTCCATGTTCGGTATGGGCTGGTTCACCTATGACCAGTCCAAAAACCGGCATGCCCTGTTTTTAGGCACAGCCTTTCTGGCCATCGGCCTCATGGATTTCATGCATAGCATGGGCATGGCGGGTATGCCTGACTTTTTCACCCCCAATCACCCCAACAAATCGACCCAGTTCTGGGTGGCCGTGAGACTCTTCCAGGGAGCCGCCTTTCTGGCCAGCGCTTTTGTTTATCCGGATAGACCCATCCGTTGGCTGTCGAAAAAGGTCTTGATGTCCTCGTCACTTCTGGTTTCCATGCTTGTTTTTACCGCTATTACTTTTTTCCCGGCCTATATGCCCACAACCTTCGTTCCCGGGGTCGGCCTCACCCCCTTTAAAAAGATCTCCGAGTATGTAGTCATAGTCCTGTTGGGCGCGGCCGGCATAGTTTACTGGCGGCGGATGGCCAGAACTGGAGAACGGCTGCTTATTTATTATTTGACCGCCTTTGTCATCTGCATATTCAGCGAACTCGTCTTTGCCTTCTACACCAGGGTATATGATACCTACAATGTCCTGGGACACATCTATAAAGTGGCCGCCTTTTCTCTGATCTACTACGGCGTATACAAGGCCTCGGTCAAAGCCCCTTATTTAAAACTCAGGGAGGTCGGCGAAAAACTGACCGGAGAGAAAGCGATCAACCGGATCTTTGAGAAAGCCCTCAACTGCGATACGGAAGAGGAACTGGGCCGCATGTGTCTGGCGGTTGCGGAAGAACTCACCGACAGCAAGTTCGGTTTTATTGATGAACTCGGCCCGGACGGTTGCCTGCATGATATCGCCATCAGCGACCCGGGCTGGGAGCTCTGTGCGATGGACGACAAAACGGGACACCGCAGACCGCTGGAGGCATTCAAAATTCACGGGCTTTACGGCCAGGTGGTGCTGGAGGGGAAAAGCCTGCTGGCCAACGACCCGGCCTCGCACCCGGCCAGCATCGGAATCCCGGATGGTCATCCGCAACTTAAGGCCTTCCTTGGAGTTCCCCTTATCCAGGGCGGGAAGACCATCGGACTGGTGGTTGTGGGCAACAGAGAGGGCGGGTACAGGCCGGAGCAACAAGAAAGTCTGGAGGCCCTGGCTCCGGCGATTTTACAGGCCCTTTTACGCAAGCGGACGGAAGAAGAACTCGGAAGGTACCGCCAGGAATTGGAAATCCGGGTTGAGGAAAGGACCCGGGAGCTTCAGGAAGCCCAACGATATGCCCAAAGTATCGTCGAGACGATACGGGAACCCCTGGTCGTTCTTGGCGCCGACCTGAGGGTTGTCTCCGCCAACTCGGCCTTCTATACAAGCTTTAAGGTGACCCCCCCAAAGACAGAGGGACAATTCATTTACGACATCGGCAATCGGCAGTGGAACATACCACGGCTGCGCGCCCTGCTGGAGGAAATCGTTCCCACGAACACTTATTTCCAGGATTTCGAAGTGGACCACGAGTTTCCTTCCATCGGACGGAGGGACATGCTCTTGAACGCCCGCCGCATCTACCAGGAAGGAAAAGGAACGCAGATGATCCTTTTGGCCGTCCAGGATATCACGGAGCACAAACGCGCAGACGAAGCCCTGCGGGAATCGGAAAGGCGGCTCCGGGATCTCTCTTCGCAGCTTCTCGTATCCCAGGAGAATGAGAGAAGGAAAATCGCCGGGGAAATCCACGACGGTCTGGGACAGGTGCTCTCGTCGGCGAAGTTCAAATTGGAAGACGGGATTAAGCAGACGATCGAGGGATCCTTAGACCAGGGAGCGGCATCATTGAAGCTCAGCCTGTCGATACTTCAGGAGGCCATCGACGAAGCCCGGAGAATCCAGCTCGATCTTCGTCCGGCCATCCTCGATGATTTGGGAATCGTGGCCACGCTCTCCTGGTTTTCGCGGAGGCTCCAGACCACCCATCCTGAAATCCGGATCGAGCAGGAAACAGGCATCCGGGAAGAGGAAATTCCCGAAGCCCTGAAGACCGTGATCTACAGAATCTTGCAGGAAGCCTTTAATAACGTTGTCAAGTATAGCCAGGCGGATCTCGTCCACCTCTCGCTTTCGAAAGCAAACGGGACTATTGAGCTTACCATCCGGGACAACGGCCGGGGGTTTGACCTGGCGGAAGTCACTTCCCCGGAGAGGACCAGGAAAGGTCTCGGGCTGACGAGTATGCGGGAGCGGGCTAATCTATCAGGCGGATCCTGCAGGATTGAATCTTCGAAAGGGACCGGGACCGTCATCCGCGCCTCGTGGCCCCTGGGACATCGGGGATAGGAAACCGGCTCATAGGTCTCTCGTTCCCACGCCGGAGCGTGGGAACGAGGAAAATACGTTTTTTAGACAGGATTTACAGGATTCCTTTGATTTTTGGGCCTTTCCACCTGCCGGCAGGCAGGGAAAGCCCAAACCGAATCGTTCCCTCTCGTTCCCACGCTCCAGCGTGGGAACGCCAGACCCGGACGCTCAGCGTCCGATTAAGCTTGCGTTCTAACGCCGGAGCCTGGGAACGAGGAAAATTTTCCAACACTCCAGAGTGGAACGATGGATTTTTTTGCTCAGGGTCGTCCGGAGCCTGAGCAAAGTACATGTAAATCCTGTTAATCCTGTCAGATATTTTTTCATAAGGCTAAAGTGTTGCGGATTTTTTTAAAATAGGTCAGGCATCCTGCCTGACAATAGGTCGAAATCAATAGATGTCAGCCCCGCCTGGGCGGGGCTGACCTATTATTATTGGATCACGGATTTGCCCCGGGAAGGATAAAAATGGTCGGCTCCATAGAAGGCAATCACCTTAAAACCCTGATCGTGGAAAATAATGAGATATTTCGCCGGTCACTCCAGGAGCGGCTTCGAATGATCTTCCCGTCCATGCTCATCGAAGAAGCAGCGGATGGGAACGAGGCCCTGCGGAAAATCACAATTTTCCATCCGAAATTGATCCTGATTGATTTCCAGTTACCGGGAGAAAACGGCCTCCAGGTTACCCGGAAGATCAAAGCGAAGCATCCCGATGTTTCCATCATCATCGTCACCGGTCATGACCTCGAGGAATACCGAGAGGCCGCCCTGCAACATGGGGCGCTTGACTTATTCACGAAGGATTCCATCAGTTATGAGAAGCTGGAAACGGTGGTCAAATCCATCATGTCGGGGGAATGAAAGCACCCCCTCGTTCCCACGCTGGAGCATGGGAACGAGGAATGAACCCGGATGCTCCAGCCCCCGATAAGGACTATATATGACCAGATCCAGATATCGAATAATCTCTTCTTCTAATCCCTATTTTCTCACTTGTACCGTGGTAAACTGGATTACCTTGTTCAATGATCCGAAAACCGTACAGATCATTCTGGATTCATGGAGTTTTCTTCAGGATCATGACCGCCTCAGACTATATGGATATGTGGTTCTCGATAATCATGTACACTTCATTGCCGATTCATCAGATCTTGTCAAAGAGGTCGGAAATTTTAAGTCTTTTACAGCTTCTCGGATTCTCGATCGACTACAAAAAGAGGGGCGGCAGTTCCTCCTGGACCAATTGCGCCGGGGTAAAGAGAAGCATAAGCAAGACCGGACTTATCAGGTCTGGCAGGAAGGAAGTCATCCTGAGATGGTTTTTAGTGAAGACGTGCTCCTGAAAAAGCTTCAATATATGCATTATAATCCAGTTCGCCGGGGCTACGTGGATGATCCGATGCACTGGCGTTATTCGAGCGCCGGGGATTATAGCGGAAAATCGGGGCTTCTTAAACTTAAAGGGATGGACCTCAGGTGAGGGACACTGGGGCGTCTGGATCTTGCGTTCCCACGCTGGAGCATGGGAACGAGAAAACGAGGAAAAATCAGAGGAATGAAAGCACCCATTCGTTCCCACGCCGGAGCGTGGGAACGATGAAATCCTAAACCATCAATCCGCAGGGATCTTCAGGCGATGAGACGGAAAAGGACGATCCTGGTAAGTGCCGTTCTGGTTCTCCTGGCGGCGACCTCGATAGCGGTTTCATTGAAAGGCTGCGCCGAGAAGACGGATTCTTTGGAAACCGTGCGGATCGGGGCTGCTAGAGGCGCTTTATCAGGCCTTGTCTATATAGCAGAGGAGAAGGGTTTTTTCAAGAAGCACGGGATTAATGCGGTCATTGAAACCTATGAGGCGGGTCCAATGGCCGTCGCCGATCTTCTTACCGGAGCCGTGGACGTTGCTACGGCCGCCGAATTCGTCATGGTACGGAAAAGCTTTGACAACAACAGTCTCAGGACCTTCGCCCAAACCGCCAATACCCACCCTATCGAGTTGATTGGCCGAAAAACCGGGGTATAGAGAAACTGTCCGATTTGAAAAAAAAAAGGATAGGCTTGCTGCGTGGGAGCAGCTCGGAATTCTTCCTGGGCGACTATCTTAAGCGTAGCAACACCCCCCTCTTCGGAGTAAAAATAGTGGACCTTTCCCCTTTGGCCACGGAAGAAGCAATGCGTAACGGTTCGGTCGATGCAGTCGTGGTATGGGACCCGTATGCAACCAGGATCAAGGAGCGCCTCGGGAACAACGCGATGAGTTGGCCGGTCCAGGGGCGCAACGATTACTACTTTTTGTTCATTACCAAGAAGGAGTTCCTTCGCCGTTCGCCGGCTGCGGCTGAGAAAGTGCTGAGGGCACTGATCGACGCTGAGGCCTATGCGGGGACGAATCCGGAGGAGACCCTGAAGATTATCGAGGCGAGAAGCAAGCTTAGGCCGGGTGACGCCCAACTCTTGCTGGCGAAGACCAGGCTGGAGGTCCGCCTCGACCAGGGACTTCTGACGCTGATGGAAGCAGAGGCGGACTGGATGATCAGGAACAATCTGACGACGAAAACGGAAATGCCTGATTTTTTAGACATGATTTATCTGAAAGCGCTGGAGGCCGTGAAGCCGGAGGCGGTCGGGGTGATCCATTAAGAAACTCTAAACTGGTACCATTCCTCTTCATTATCCTCGTTCCCATGCTGGAGCGTGGGAACGAGGGAACGATGGAAAACGATGGAAAAACCGTAAAGCCCCATGCGTTCGGCCTAATACACTGAGCCAGCCTTCGCTGTTCAAGGAGAGACCATGAGAACCAACTTCAAGGGTATAAAGAGAAAATTTCTGACCGGCATCGCTGCTGTTGTAGCCGGTCTTCTGCTTTTACTCGTATCGCCGGCAACATCGGCCTTTGCCGAGCAGTTGCGGGTTGGCGTTCCCAAAGTTGCTCACGCTGCCCTCATCTACCTGGCCGATAGCCAGGGTTTTTTCAAGAAACGAGGCCTTGATGTCATCTTAAAGGAGTACGAAACGGGCATCCTGGCAGTTGAAGACCTCATCGCCGACAAGGTTGAAATCGCTACTGCCAGTGATTTCGCCTTCGTTGTCCAAAGTTTCAGGCACCCGGACCTCAGGATGCCGGTCACTATTTGTGTAGCGTCGGATAACGATCTGGTTGTGAGAAAAGATCGGGGGATCAGGGGACCGCAAGATCTGAAAGGAAAGCGTGTCGCCGTTGTCCGTGGCGGTCAGACCGAATTCTTCCTTTACAGCTACTTCATCTTCAATCGAATACCGGAAGAGAAGGTAAAGGTTGTCCATTACAATCCTTTGGCGATGATCGAGGCGCTCGTCGGAGGGAAGATTGACGCCGCACTTTGCTGGGCGCCCCATACCATCGAAATGGAGAGACGACTTGGCGCAAAAGCTGCCCGTTGGCACGCCCAAAGCGGACAGGACTATTACCAAGTGCTTTTTGCAAAAGAGGGTTTTCTCAAAAAGCAGCCCAAAACGATGGAACAGTTCCTTGCCGCTCTTTTCGAGGCGGAAGGATTTATTGGCAAATATCCGGACCGGGCGCAGGCCATTCTGATGAACAGGTTGAAGGTTGATCGTCAGACCCTCCTTTCTACGTGGTCCCGATTCCGTTTTCACCTTCAGTTGAGCCAGGACATGATCGTTCTCATGGAACGGGAGGCCAAATGGGCGATCCGCAATAATTTGCTGGGAAAAAAAGAAGTGCCCAACTTTCTTGACTTTTTATATTTCGACGCCCTTGAAAAGGTGAAACCGGAGGGGGTGAGCATTGTCCACTAATCGCCTGCCATCTATCCTTAAGCCAAAGCTGCTCATCAAAACGTGGCTTATCGTCAGCGCCGTGATCACCATCACCCTCGCCCTGTTAGTTGCTCTCACGGTCTCCTTGCAATACAGGAACGTGGGGCGGGCCGCAAGAACCGAAAGGTTTGTTCATCAGGTGATCAAAGACGTTTCCGACCTCAATTCGCTAAGTTATGCTTACTCGTTGCTCAAAGATAAACGTCCCCGGGTGCAGTGGCAGCTCAAGTACACCTCCCTCGGGAAACTCCTGTCGGGGAATTTAGCGACCACCCCTGATGAACAGGCCCTAATCGTCAGGCTGCGTTCCAGCCACGAACAGATGAAAGGCCTCTTCAATGCCCTGGTCAAGATTACCGAAGAAAACCGTTTGAACACGAAAAATGCGGCCTCCCCTTATGACGAGCTGAATGAGGGGATCATGGTCCAGCTCCTGGCCCGTTCGGAAACAATGGCCTACGATGCCTCTCTGCTCGGGCGCGAAAGCGCCCGCCACCTGGACACCGTCCGCTGGCGATCTTTTTTTCTGGTCCTGGTCTCCGCCTTTATTCTGATCGTCTCGGCCGCCTTAACCGCCTCCTTTTTGGCCAAAGGCATAGGAGGTTCGATTCTCCGGCTGGAGCAGGGAACCCGGAGGATTGCCGACGGCGATCTTGCCTACCGGGTGAACACCGGCGGCCAGGACGAGATAGGCCACTTGGCAGCCGCTTTTAATGATATGACCGCAAAACTGGAGATTTCCTATTTCAATCTGGAGCAAGAGATTGGTGAACGCAAACAAGCGCAAGAGTCGATCAAAAGACTGAATGAGACCCTGGAGCAGCGCATCGCCGAGCGCACTTTGGAGCTTCAACATCTGACCGAGTCCCTGGAAGAGCGGGTCAAGGAAAGGACCCAAGAACTGGCCGAGCTTTCCCTGAGGCTTGTTTCGGCTCAGGAAAAGGAGAGGGAGCGGGTTTCCTATGAACTCCAT
>JACQYK010000243.1:13742-23085 GCA_016208255.1 Deltaproteobacteria bacterium
GAGGATTGGGCGGCTTTACAGAGTAAATCGAAGGAAGTCATGGCGGCCTTGTTGGATACCGTCGGGAAGATCCGATCCATGCAGGGTGACTTATGGCCCTACGTCCTGGACGACATCGGCCTGGCGGCCACCCTGGATTGGTATTGCCGGGAGTTTGCGAAGAACCACCCGGGACTGGTCGTAAAGATAACCGACGGCATTGCCGAGACGGATATCCCCCCGGCGGCCGGGATTGTCATCTATCGTATCCTGCAGGAGGTACTTGACAATGCGGCCAAGCACAGCCGGGCCGACCAGGTCAGCATTCGCTTCAGGTCAAGGGACCAAGGCTTGGAATTTGCTGTTGAGGACAACGGTGTCGGATTCGATCCGGAGGAGGCCATCGCCCAAAAAGCCCCCTGGGGAGGATTAGGTCTTTTGAGCATAAAGGCCCGGACCGAACTCTCCGGCGGGACCTTTGAAGTGGTATCAGCCAAAGGAAAAGGAACGGCAGTTCAGGCCTCCTGGCCATCTCAGAAAAAGGGTTAATCACCCACGTCGATTGGAGAAAGGGAGGGGCCCGGGTCTATAAACAGAAAAAGGCAAGTCTTTTTTGACTTGCCTTTTTTATTCAATTATTTTTTGGATAAAAGTTACCGGCCTTTTTCCGCAATGTTCAATCGGATCAAAGATCGTTTCAAAGCCGCCTCGGCCCGGGCATAATCAATAACTTCGGCTTTGGCTCGGGCCAATCTTCTTTCCGCCCGCTCCTTGGCCCTTCGGGCCCGGTCCACATCGATCTCCCTGGCCCGCTCAGCGGCTTCAGCCAGGATGGTGACTTTATTATCGGATATCTCGGCAAACCCGCCGGTAACGGCCATGTATTCCAACTGGCCATCCTTACGAAAGCGCAGTTCTCCGGGCTGAAGGGTGGTCAGAAAAGGGATGTGATTGGGCAGGATACCGAATTCTCCCAAGGCCCCTACGGCCATAACGATATCCACAGTCTCTTTAGCCACTAACCTGTCCGGCGTGACTACTTCTAATTCCAGTTTTTCAGCCATGATGCTTTATCGCCTCTTCCTCTTAGGTTAGGCCGCAGCCAATCTTTTGGCTTTTTCCACAGCTTCTTCAATCCCGCCGACCATATGGAAAGCCTGTTCGGGGAGGTCGTCGTGTTTCCCTTCAATGATCTCTTTAAATCCGCGGATAGTCTCTTCAATTATGACAAATTTACCCTCTTGTTGGGTAAATTCCGCGGCTACAAAGAAGGGCTGCGACAGGAAATTCCGGATCCGCCGGGCCCGTCCGACCACCAGTTTATCTTCATCGGAGAGTTCGTCCATCCCCAGGATGGCGATGATGTCCTGCAAGTCTTTGTATTTTTGCAGGATCTGTTGAACGTTTCGGGCCACAAAATAATGTTCCTGCCCTACCACATTGGGATCCAAAATCCGGGAAGTGGAATCCAGGGGGTCCACGGCAGGGTAAATACCCAATTCGGAAATCTGTCGGGAGAGCACCACGGTTCCATCCAAATGGGCAAAGGTGGTGGCCGGGGCCGGGTCGGTCAAGTCATCCGCCGGCACATAAACACATTGCACGGAAGTGATCGATCCTTTATTAGTCGAAGTGATCCGTTCCTGGAGTTCTCCAAGGTCCGTACCCAGGGTCGGTTGATAACCAACCGCCGAAGGGATGCGGCCCAGGAGGGCGGAAACCTCGGAACCGGCCTGGGTAAATCGAAAGATGTTATCTACGAAAAGGAGCACATCCTGACCTTCTTCGTCCCGGTAATATTCAGCGGCCGTCAGGGCGGTCAGGGCGATTCGGGCCCGCGCCCCGGGAGGTTCGGTCATCTGCCCATAGATGAGAGCCGCTTTGGGCAAGACCCCCGATTGTTTCATTTCCAGGTAGAGGTCGTTCCCTTCCCGGGTACGCTCTCCCACACCGGCAAAAACCGATATCCCGCCGTGATGCATGGCGATGTTGTGAATCATCTCCATCATAACCACGGTCTTGCCCACACCGGCGCCGCCGAACATCCCCATCTTACCCCCCCGGGGAAAGGGAACCAACAGGTCAATAACCTTCACGCCGGTCTCCAAAACCTTGACCGAGGTATCTTGTTCCACAAAGGTGGGGGCAGGTCGGTGAATAGGATAATATTTGTCGGCCTTAATGGGTCCCAAGCCATCCACCGGTTCACCGATGACATTTATAACCCGTCCTAAGCCTGGGGCACCCACCGGCACAAGAATCCCATCGCCCGTATCCCGGCCGGGCATCCCGCGAACCAGACCATCGGTGGTATCCATGGAAATACACCTTACGACGTTATTCCCCAGATGTTGAGCCGCTTCCACCACTAAATTCTCTTGCCGATCATCAATGGCCGGATTGGTAATACGAATGGCGTTGAGGATGTTGGGCAACTTCCCTTCCGGGAATTCCAAGTCCACCACCGGTCCGATTACCTGTACTATCTTTCCAATGCTTCCTTCGGTTTTTCCGGTTTCCATCTTATTTATGAACCTCCTCCTAAAGGGTTTTACAGGTTGCTGAAAAAGGCCCATCTACTGCGTTGCCCTCATCCCTCGTCATTGCAGCGTACTTCTCTGTACGCCTCATTCCTCGGAATTTCGGGCGCCTTATATCTGGACCTTTTTGAGCAACCTGAAAAAAAGAGTAATTAAAATCTCTTAATTAATTATTTCTTTAAGGCCTCAGCCCCGCCGACAATATCCATCAGTTCCTTGGTAATAGCACTCTGGCGGGCCTTGTTATAAATTAAGGACAGACTGGTAATCAGCTCTTTACAATTTCGGGTGGCGTTATCCATAGCCGTCATCCGGGCGGCCTGTTCGCTGGCCGCGTTTTCCAGCAGGCCCCGGTAGATTTGAACATTGATATAACGGGGCAACAAGTCGTTGAAAATACCTTCCACCGACGGTTCATAGAGATATTCCAGTCCCTGTTTCTCCTCCTCTTTCGGGGTCAGAGGGGCGATGGGCAGCAAACGAAGCACTTTGGGCCTTTGCACACCCATGTTTATAAATTCGCCGTAGAGGATATAGACCTCATCCGATCCGCCGGCCAGGAAGTTATCGATGACATCCCGGCCGATACCGGCAGCCGTCACGATATCAAAAGAACTAAAAAGATCCAGATACCGGGACCGGATGATATAATTCCTGCGCTTATAATATTCGGCCCCTTTTTTACCCACCGGGACCAAAGTTGTTTCCACCTGTTCCTGCTTTCGGGCCTTAATAAACCTTTCCCCATTGTTGATCAGGTTGACGTTGAAGCTGCCGCAAAGACCTCGGTCAGCCGTCAGGGAGATCAGTTCCACCTTTTTAACCGACCTCTGGGTCATCAAGGGGAAGGCTTCGGGATCGATCCGGGAGGACAGATTATTAATGACCTCCAAAAATTTTCCGGCATAGGGACGAAAATTTTCCATCCGCATCTGGGCCCCCCGCAGTTTGGCCGCTGCCACCATGTTCATGGCCTTGGTAATCTGCTGGGTTTTTCTTACTCCCCCGATTTTTCTTCTGATATCCTGAAGTGTCGCCATGCTAATGACTCTCTTTATTTAGTTGTTAGCTGTTAGCTTTCAGCAAGGAGAAAGGTTTTGTTTTGCTGATAGCTGACAGGCTGACCGCTATTCGCTATTTATTTTGTGCCTGAAATTGGGTCTTGAATTCCCCAATGGCCTTTTTCATCTTTTCTTCCAACTCCGCGCTGATTTCCTTCTTTTCCTTGATTTCGGCCAGGAGGGACTGGTATTTGGATTCCATAAAGGCCAGCATTTGAGTTTCGAAATCCTTCAGGACCTCCACCGACAGGTCATCCAGAAATCCCCGGGCTCCGGCAAATAGACTGGTGATCATCTTTTCCATGGGCATGGGCTGGTATTGGGGTTGTTTCAATATCTCTATTAATCGGACACCCCGGTTTAACTGGGATTGGGTGGCTTTGTCTAATTCACTACCAAACTGGGCGAAGGCGGCTAATTCCCGGTATTGGGCCAGGTCCACACGCAGACTTCCAGCCACCTGTTTCATGGCCTTGACCTGGGCATTGCCACCGACCCGGGAGACCGAAAGCCCCACGTTGATGGCCGGACGTACCCCGGAGAAAAACAGGTTCGGTTCCAGAAAAACCTGCCCGTCGGTAATGGAAATAACATTGGTCGGGATGTAGGCCGAAAGGTCTCCGGCCTGGGTTTCAATAATCGGCAAGGCCGTCAAACTGCCGCCCCCCAAATCTTCCCGCATTTTGGCCGCGCGTTCCAGCAGACGGGAATGGTTGTAAAAGATGTCCCCGGGAAAGGCCTCCCGTCCGGGAGGACGGCGAAGGAGCAGGGAAAGCTGCCGGTAGGCCACAGCCTGCTTGGATAAATCATCGTAGATGATCAGGGCATGACGGCCGGTATCCCGGAAGTATTCCCCCATGGTGCAGCCGGCAAAGGCGGCAATATATTGCATGGGGGCCGGGTCGCTGGCACAGGCGGCCACGACCACGGTCTTATCCATCACCCCGTGACGCTTCAAGGCCTCAACCACCTGGGCCACAGTGGATTTCTTCTGGCCGATGGCGACATAAATACAAAAAATATCCGAATCCTTCTGGTTGATAATGGCGTCTACGCACAGGGCGGTTTTACCGATCTGTCGGTCACCGATGATCAACTCCCGCTGACCGCGGCCAATGGCGGTCATGGCATCAATAGCCTTATACCCGGTATACATTGGCTCTTTCACCGGCTGGCGTTCGATAACCCCGGGGGCCTTGAGCTCGATCTTCCGAAATTCCTTGGCATTGAGCGGGCCCAGACCGTCGATGGGTTGTCCCACGGCGTCAATGACCCGGCCCAGGATAGCCTCACCCACCGGGACTTCAGCAATCCGGCCGGTCCGTTTGACCACATCCCCTTCCTTAATATGGAAGTCTTCCCCCAGGATGGCACAACCGACATTGTCTTCTTCCAGGTTCAGGGCAATGCCGAAAATTCCTCCGGGAAACTCCAGAAGCTCCATGGCCATGGTCTTTTCCACCCCATAAACCCGGGCGATACCATCCCCGACGGAAAGCACGGTTCCTGTCTCGCTCAGCTCCACTTTTTTGTCAAAATCTTGAATCTGCTGTCTTATGACCTGACTGATCTCTTCAGCTCTGATTTCCATACTTAAACACCCTCACCCCTTCTTAAGGATTCTGTTAAACTCTTAAGTTGAGTTCTTAAACTTCCATCCAGGGTCAAATCCCCTACCTGGGCGACAATCCCGCCAATAATGGAAGGGTCTTGATTGACCGTAACCACCACTTCTTTTTGAACGACTTCCTTCAAAGTCGCCTGAATTCTTTGAATAATATCATCGTCAAGACGGACTGCGGCAGTGACCACGGCCCTTTTGATATTGGACAAATCATCGGTTAATTGGGAATAATAGGTTACAATATCGTTAAGATAACTTAGGCGACCCTTGGCCAGGAGAAGTTGAAGAAAATTATTCACCGTTAAAGAGAATCCGGTTTTTTCCAAAATAGCCTTCAATAGCTTGCTGCGGCTGGTAAAATCATAAATCGGGCTTTGGAGGACATATTGGGCCTGAGTTTCTCTCTTTAGCAATTCACTGAAGGCTTTCAGCTCTTCCCCATATTTAAGATAGTTCCCGTCTTCTTTTCCCAGGGAGAGAAGGGCCTTGGCATATCTTCGGGAAATAGTAAAATTTTTCAATTAATGGGTCACCACCTTTGCTAAGTATTCACCGATCAGGACTTTCTGGTCATTTTCGGTGATATTTTTCTTCAATAGATCTTCAGCCATCCGCACCGCCATATCGGAAATTTCCTGCCGCAAGGACTGGTTGGCCTTTTGCATTTCCTGCTGGATGGTTATTTGGGACTGATCGATGATCCGGGAAGCTGTTTTATGGGCGTTTTCTATGATCTTCTGTTTTTCTTTTTCAGCCTCGGCTTTATACTCGGCCAGGATGGCCTCTCGTTCCTCTTTGATATTGGAAATCCGCTTTTCCAGGGCCTGAAATTCCCGGTTGGCCTCTTCTTTTTTGGCCTCCAACTCCTGCAATTCTTTTTGGATGGAGTCCCGTCGGTTGGCCAGGGCTTGTTTTAAAGGCTTTCTAAGCAGGAAAAAAAGGATTCCGAAAAAAATGATAAAATTGATAGACCGGTATAAAAGATCCAACAACCGGGCGGTTGTTTCCCCGCCCTGTCCTGCCGCGGCTTCATGTCCGGCGGCTCCGCCTTCCCCGCCCGAAGAGGCATAAACCAGCCCCCCATAAAGAATCAAGACTACAAACAAAGGAAGATAGGTTAAGATTTGTTTAAACAGGGTGGGTAAAAAGGCCTTATTTTTTAAAGGAGAAAAACAGAGACGAGACATTTAAATCTTCCTCCCTAAAATCTTTTGGGCTATTTCCTGTGAGAAGGAGGCTACTTCACCGGAGAGTTTTTTTCGAGCTTCTTCAACCTGGCGGGTGATCTGTTGCCGGTTCTGGGTCAATTCAGCTTCGATTTTCTGATTGGCTTGCTGAAGAAGTCTTTTTTCTTCCTCCTGTCCTTCCAGCTTAAAGAGATTTTTTTGTTCAAAACCCTCTTTCCGGGCCTGCTGCAAACGATTCTGGTAGTCCTGTTCCTTCTGAATCATGTCAGCTTGGGCTTTCTGGGCCTCCGCTGCCAGGCCGGACACCTTTTCCGCCCGTTGTTTTAATATGTTTCGAATAGGTTTGTATAGGAGGGCATTCAGGATGAGCAATAGCAGAAGAAAGTTAATGATTTGATATATAAGCGACTGATCGATATTTATCATTTTTTTTCCCTTCCTGCCTATCTATATTATGATTAATCCGAAAATAGGTTTCGAGACAACTCGTTGATCAAGCCTATTTTCATGTTTCGTGGTGTCACGCCACTGGCGTGGCCTGACGGTTTAATCCGGAAGCAATAAAAGAAGTGTTTATGAGGCTTATGATTTTTTTCACACAACATAAACAAGTGCCTTCTTATCGTATTTTTTACTCCATGTCAAAGGTTTTTTGAAAAAAATGATCCTACAATATTGATGGACTCTAAGAAGTCCATCAACAGGCCGAGGACGATTAAGTCCCGGCCTGGGGTGAAGGTGGAACCACTTGAATTCACTTCAAGTGGCGGGAGAGGGGAAGCCCTTTCCCGCCTCGTGAAAAGTCGTCTTTTTGACTTTTTACGAGGTTGTCAATATTGAAAGGCGATGACCTCCGGCCCGGGGGGTTTATTTTTCCCGGCCCCTTTAAGCTGCTTGATTTAATTTCTTGAAATAATTTAAAATATATTTTACCCGGGGTTGGCCAGGGGTGATGGTCCGGTAATCCCCCGGCGGACTTTGGTTTGCCGAAAGGGTGAGAACATGGTTTATAAAATTTTGGCTGATTTAATGGTCTTATTTCATTTCCTCTGGATACTTTTTCTTTTCTTTGGAGTCTTTTGGGGGATCCGGTACAAAGCGGTCCGTCTTTTTCATCTTTTCGGCCTTGGATTTGCCTTTTTTATCCAGTTGTTTGATAAATACTGTCCTTTAACCCATCTGGAGGTCTTCTTCAGGGCCAAACAAAACCCGGCCACGAATTACAGCGGTTCATTTATCATTTACTATATGGAAAAAATCATTTACCTCCAGATCCCCCAAGCCCTGATCCTGATCCTCACCATCTTGCTTTGCGGTTTTAATCTTTTTATTTACCTGGGCTGTTGGAGAAAAAGGGGAGGCACGGGCGATAATAAAAAGTAGTTCCCAATCTGAAACTTCTTGACAAATTAAATAATTATAGGATATTATCTTATCCTGATTTAGGATATAAATTTTCCATTGGAGAGGTGGCCGTTATGGGCCTCCAGTCTAAACACTTTGAAGACAGGTTCAACTATGGCGATTACTTGAAATGGCCGGCGGACGAACGTTGGGAATTGATTAACGGTGTCCCCTTCAATATGACCCCCTCTCCTTCCAGAACCCATCAAGAAATTCTCATTGCCCTGTTGACAAAATTTTATAATTTTTTGGAAAATAAAGATTGTAAAGTTTATGTCGCCCCTTTCGACGTCCGTTTGCCGGAAGGGGAAGAAAAAGAGGAAGAAATAAAAACCGTTGTTCAGCCTGATTTGGTTGTGGTTTGCGATCAAAATAAGTTAGACGATAAAGGATGCCTTGGCGCTCCCGACCTTATTATCGAAATCACCTCCCCGTCAACGGCCCGTAAGGACCTTAAAGAAAAATTCACTCTCTATGAAAAAATGGGCGTCAAAGAGTACTGGATCATCAACCCCACAGATGAAACCGTGTTGGTCTTCCACTTGGATCCTCAAAGGCAGTATGGAAGACCGACTGTTTATTCCAAAGAGGACACCATCCAGGTGGGAATACTGAACGAATTATCCATTCCTCTAAAAGATATCTTCAAAAAATAACCCCTGAATTTATACAAGTTGTAAACGATTCCTGAATTTCTCACCGTTGCTGTGGAATTTTATTGAAAAGGTCTTTATTTTGGGGTATTATTTTGGTACTTAAATTAAGGGTAAAAAATGATCCAGAATAAGATTCAAATCGACGAAAAAGACTTCGAGTTCATCAAGAAAACCTTCAAGGCCCTCTCCTATAAAAGTTTAAGTCATTATATGCGGGAGGCCGTTCGGGCCAAGGTACGGGAAGATCGGAAAAAGTGGAAAGCCCTTCAACGGTCGCTGGCCATGGAGCAGATCGGCCGAGGAAACTATGAAAACCATTTCGAAGGCTTAGAAGGGGAAGACTTTGAAGATCGGTGATATCGTCTGGGTCAATCTGGACCCGACCCTGGGGGATGAAATCAAGAAAAAGCAGCCGGTAGTGGTTTTAAACGATGGCCATGACAAACATCTAAAAATATAAATTTTAGGCAGCATACTGCACCATGGGGTGCTGGAAGTAGCTGCGAACGTGTTTGGGGCGCTTTAGAAGTTTTCGAATAAAAGAACGTGTTTTATGCTCCAGATCATTTTGAGATCGGGACGGTTTTTCTTAAATCTTTATCCTTTTCAATCCTCAGCGCCATTGTCTTTCTGGTTTGACTTACCATAATTTAATGCACCTTGAAGATTTTGCCAATCGTATTTCCGGTCAATCCTCCTGCCCGGTGTAATAGATAATTTGTCAATTTGAAAGAATTGACTCTTAGACTCACTATGTCTTCTCAAAAATATATAGAATGGAATTCCGAATTCTGCACAGGGTGCAGGCTCTGTGAGCTCGCCTGTTCAACGCGGATGGCGGAAGGTATTTCCCCTTCAAAATCGGCCATCCGCCTGGAAGAAGAGACAATCC
>JACQYK010000244.1 GCA_016208255.1 Deltaproteobacteria bacterium
CCGGCGGCAGCGAGATCACCTCTAGCGCCCACCTCCTCCCCATCGGAGTACATAATTTTTTATAACGACCGGTTTCTCTTTAGTTTTCAGAACAGAATGAATTCACCCTGGGGGATGAAGGTCCCCCCCTTGACTTTAAGGGAAAGAATAAGTATAATTAAAAGTTAAGAAAATCCTCCTCGCGCCTCTGGGCAAGGGCGAGAGTGGCGGAATTTGGTAGACGCACTGGACTTAGGATCCAGCCCTGGAAACAGGGTGGGGGTTCAAATCCCCCCTCTCGCACCAAGAAAAAACCAAATTGCCGACTGGTTGGAGTATTGGAGTGCTGGTCTTGTAGTAATCAATACTCCAGTACTCCAATACTCCATCACCACAAACGATAAAAAAATTAAAAACTTCGTAGTCATATTTTAGAAAATAAAACTTAAGGGATAGGCGAACATGAAAGTACAGGTGGAAGAGGTCTCCCCGATCAAAAAAAAGCTGGCCATTGAAGTGGAACCGGAACAAATCAGAAAAGAATGGGATTCAGTGGTTAAAAGCTTCAACAAAAAAGTTAAGTTAAAAGGTTTCCGGACGGGGAAGATTCCGATTACCGTCCTGGTAAAATATTACGGTCCCCAAATTGAAGAAGAGGTGGTTTCCCAGGTAATCAATCGTACCTATCCGGAGGCTTTGAAAGAGACCGAGGTCATTCCAATCACTATGCCGGAACTCGATTATCCTGCCGTTGATAAAGAAGCCACTTTTATTTATACGGCCACCATTGAAATCAAACCGGAGATACTGATTTCCGAGTACCAAGGTCTGGAAGTTAAAAAACAGGTCGTCCCTATAACCGAAGAAGACGTTGAAAAAAGGCTGGCCGCCATCCAGGCCAGCCACGGAGAGCTGGTTTCCCTCGGGGAGGACCGTCCTCTCAGAAAAGGAGATTTTGGGGTTATTGATTATAAATCCTTCCTGGATGATAAAGAAATACCGGGGGGCTCGGCGCAAAATTTCGACCTCGAAGTCGGAGCCGGGTATTTCAATGCCGGGTTTGAAAAAGAGCTGGAGGGGATGAAAAAGGGGGAAGACAAAGACTTTGACATTGATTTCCCGGATGATTTTGGAAATCCTTCCCTGGCCGGGAAAAGAGTTCACTATCAAGTGAAACTTCAGGAGATCAAGACCAGAAACCTTCCGGAATTAAATGATTCCTTTGCCCAAAACTTAGGCAAAGAGTTTTCTTCCCTGGAAGATCTGAGAAAAAAAATCAGAAATGATCTGGAACAGGAGGAAAACCGCAAAGCGGATCTGAAATTAAAGGAGGACCTGATCGATGGCCTGATTGCCAAATCCGAATTTGAGCTCCCCGAGGCCCTGGTCAATCAGGAAATTCGGCAAATGATGCTTCGAATAGAACAAGATTTTAGCCGTCAAGGACTTTCTTGGGAAAAGGCCGGGCTTGACCCCAATAGCCTCATGGAAAGATTTCGTCCCCAGGCTCAAAAATTAGCCCGGAAAAAATTACTCCTGGAGAAAGTCGCCCAATTGGAATCAATAACCGTCAGCCCTGAAGAGATAGAAGAAGAGCTCCAGCGGATTGCCCGTAATGTCAACCAGTCGGTGACTCTGGTTAAAGAAATATATAATAAAAATAACTTAATGCCGGAATTAAACCAGCAACTTCTTGAGGAAAAGACCTTGAATTTCCTCCAGGAGCATGCTACCATTCAAACATAATAAACATTTAAACTGATTTATAGTTCTGGAATAAGGAATCTGGAAGTCGGAAGAAAAAAAAATTTCATATTCTTTGATCTTCATTGATTATTCTGGATTCTGACTCCTGAATTCTGTGTTCCATGAAAAGGATTTAACCATGACTTTAATACCCATCGTAGTTGAACAAGATACCCGTGGTGAACGGGCTTTTGATATCTATTCCCGCCTGTTGAAGGACCGAATCATTTTTTTGGGGGCCCCGATAGACGATCATGTGGCCAACCTGATGATTGCCCAACTCCTCTTTCTTGAAGGCGATGATCCGGATAAAGACATCCATATGTACATTAATTCCCCGGGAGGTATCGTTTCTTCCGGATTGGCAATTTATGACACTATGCAATACATCAAACCGAACATATCCACCCTCTGCCTGGGACAGGCTTCCAGCATGGCCGCCTTGTTACTGGCTGCCGGCACCAAAGGGATGCGCTATGCCCTGCCCCACTCCAGAATTCTCATTCATCAGCCCTTAGGCGGAGTTCAGGGCCAGGCTACCGACGTGGGCATCCAGGCCAGAGAAATCCTGAGGATTAAAGAAGAACTGAACCAAGTGTTGGTTGATCATACCGGTCAACCTTACGAGAAGGTCGAAAAAGACACCGACCGAGATTTTTACATGACTGGCCTACAGGCCAAAGACTATGGCATTGTCGATTTTGTCATTTCCAAACGGGAAGAAATAATGGCGGCCAGCAAGTCCTAAGAAAAGGGTTAAGCGATTTTTACCCCAAGTTAAGAGACCTTTGAAAATTAATTAAACCGTCATGCCACGCAGTGGCTTGACACTACCAAATATGAAATAGGCTCGTTGAGTGATGCGCCCTATTTTCGAACGAAAGAGGTAATAGTTAAATGAACAAAAGAGGAGACGGCAAAATGAAAGGGAGCGATTTGTTATGCTCCTTTTGTGGAAAGAGTCAGGATGAAGTCAAAAAACTTATTGCCGGACCGTCGGTTTATATTTGTGATGAATGTATCGGCCTGTGTAATGAGATTATTGCCGAAGAATATGAAAAAGAAGAGGCCCATCTGGGAGAGAAAATTCCCAAGCCGGCTGATATTAAAGGAATATTAGACAGTTATGTTATTGAGCAGGAAAAGGCCAAGAAAATCCTTTCGGTGGCCGTTCATAACCACTTCCGGCGGATCGATAATAAAATCGATCTGGAAGGGGTCGAGTTACAGAAAAGCAATATCCTTTTGATTGGCCCTACCGGGTCAGGGAAAACACTGCTGGCCCAAACCCTGGCCAAAATTTTGAAAGTCCCTTTTACCATAGCCGATGCGACCACCTTGACCGAAGCCGGTTATGTCGGAGAGGATGTGGAAAATATCATCCTCAATTTACTTCAAGCAGCCGATTATGATGTGGAACGGGCCTGCCGGGGAATCGTTTATATTGATGAAATAGATAAAATAGCCCGCAAGTCGGAAAACCCCTCCATCACCCGTGATGTCTCCGGTGAAGGGGTCCAACAGGCTCTGTTGAAGATCATCGAAGGAACCCTGGCCAGTGTCCCCCCCAAAGGAGGCCGAAAGCATCCTCAGCAGGAATTTGTCAAGGTGGATACAACCAACATCCTTTTTATCTGCGGCGGGGCCTTTAACGGACTGGATAAGATCGTTCAAACCCGAAGCGGGGCCAAAGTCATGGGATTCGGGGCCGATATCCGCAAACAATCGGAAAAGAAACGTCTGGGGGAGATATTGGATGAGGTCCAACCGCCGGATCTCCTGCGTTTCGGTCTAATCCCCGAATTTATCGGGCGTTTGCCGGTCATCGCCACCCTGGACGAATTAAGCGAAGAGGCCATGGTCCGCATTCTAACCGAACCCAAAAACGCCATCGTCCGTCAATATCAAAAACTTTTTGAAATGCAACGGGTGGATTTGAAGTTTACCGATGGGGCCATCAAGGCGGTGGCCCGTGAAGCGCTGAAAAGAAAATCCGGGGCCAGGGGGCTTCGTTCCATTCTGGAAAAGGCCATGCTGGATATCATGTTTGAAATCCCTTCCCTGAAAAACGTGCAGGAATGCGTGGTCAGCGAAGAGGTTATTCTTCATAATGAAACCCCTATTCTTTTATTTGAAAATCAGGCCGAATCGGCCTAAGGCCCATTCGAAGAGGAATCAGCTTTAAATTAAAAATTTCATTCAGGAATCCCCCTTTCGAACCGAAATAGATATAACAAGGAAGTTCGAAAAGATCGGCGGGGATTAAAATATTTTAGATCGGAAGAGCACACGTCTAGGGAAAGAGTGTGCCCTCGGAGAGAGATCTTTATCAAATTGGGACAGCCGGAAGCATCTTGCAGATGCTGCGGCTCCCCGATGGGACGGTCAAGGTCCTCATTGAAGGCCGCTTCCGGGCCAAAGTGCAGCGCTACCTCCCCAACCGGACCTTTTATCTGGCTGAAGTGGAAAAAATCCAGGACACCATACCCAACCCGTTTGAACTGGAAGCCTTGGTCCGGACCGTTAAGCAGACCTTTGAGGCCTACCAGAAACTGAATAAAAAGATCCCCCAGGAATTGGTCCAGACCATCAACGGACTGGAAGACCCCATCCGTCTGGTGGATTCCATCGCCCCCCATTTAGGGGCTAAGATCGAACAAAAACAGGAACTCCTGGAGTTGAACCAGATGAATCGAAAGCTGGAGAAACTCTACGAATTTATGCGCGGGGAGATGGAAATCCTGGAAATTGAACAACGCATCAAGGGCCGGGTCAAAAAGCAGATGGAAAAGACCCAGAAAGACTACTATCTCAATGAACAGATCCGGGCCATCCAGAAGGAGATGGGCGAGCAGGATGATTTCAAGAGCGAGATCCAGGAACTGGAAAAAAAGATCAAACTAAAGAGGATGTCCAAAACTGGAAAAACCCAAGGAGCTGATACTGGAATACCTGGCGGTTCAAAGCCTGGTAAAAAAGATAAAAGGGCCTATCCTTTGCTTTGTCGGTCCTCCGGGAGTGGGCAAGACCTCGGTGGCCAAATCCATCGCCCGGGCCACAGGGAGGAATTTTATTCGGGTCTCCCTGGGCGGGGTCCGGGATGAAGCCGAAATCCGCGGGCATCGCCGGACCTATATCGGCGCCCTGCCGGGAAAAATCATTCAATCTTTGAAGAAAGCCAAAACCAACAATCCGGTCTTCTGTCTGGACGAAGTGGACAAGATGAGCACCGATTTCAGAGGAGACCCTTCGGCCGCTTTACTGGAGGTCCTCGATCCGGAACAGAACTTTGCTTTTAGTGATCATTATCTGGACATGGATTACGACCTGTCCGAGGTCTTTTTTATCACCACCGCTAATACTCTTTATTCCATTCCTTTGCCGCTGCAGGATCGTATGGAAATCATCCATCTTCCTGGGTATACGGAACCGGAAAAACTCCAGATCGCCCGTCAGTTCCTGATCAAAAAGCAGCAAGAGGCCAACGGACTGACCCCGGAAAATATTCATTTTACGGATAATGCCCTGTTAACGGTCATCCGCCTCTACACCAGGGAATCCGGAGTCCGAAACCTGGAGCGGGAAATAGCGACTTTATGCCGCAAAGTGGCCAAGGAAGTGGTGCGAAAAGGCAAAGAAACCCGCATTGAGATCACCGCCAAGAAAGTACAGCAGTATCTGGGCGTGCCCAAATTCCGTTATGGTGAGACCGAAGAAAAAGATGAAATAGGAATCACCACCGGTCTGGCCTGGACGGAAGTGGGAGGAGAGCTGCTTCATACCGAAGTGGTCCTGATGCCCGGAAAAGGTAAATTGAGTATCACCGGAAGATTGGGTGAGGTCATGCAGGAATCGGCGCAAGCGGCCTTAAGTTATGTCCGTTCCCGGGCCGAACGATTGAAGCTGCCGAGAAATTTTTATAATAAAATGGATATCCATATCCATATCCCGGAAGGGGCCATCCCCAAAGACGGACCCTCAGCCGGCATTACCATTGCCACTTCCATTGTCTCCGCCCTGCTCCGCAAACCGGTCAAAAGGAATACGGCCATGACCGGGGAAATTACCCTGCGCGGCCGTGTCCTTCCCATCGGCGGGCTGAAAGAAAAAATTATCGCCGCCCATCGGGGCAAAGTCAAAACGGTGATTATTCCCAAAGAAAATGAGAAGGACCTGAAAGAGATCCCCTCCCGGATTTTAAAGTCCCTGGAAATTATTTCCGTGGAGCATATGGATGATGTCTTGAAATCGGCCCTGGTGATTGATGATCCGGCCCTCTTATTCAAAGAGCAGTCGGAGGAGTCCGCCCCGCCATTCTTTCATGAGGAAACCCCGGTCCTTCCGGAAATGACCGCTCATTGATTTCAAATCCCCGGACACCTCCCCATCGGCCTCTAAGAGTTTATACCCCGGACAAGGGGGTATAAACTCTTATGAAAAAAACGATCGGGATCAGTGTTTTTGTTTTACTCTTTTTCGGCCTGGCCCTTTATCTCCTGATTTTTCACAGCGACATTTACCTAACCTTTTTGGACCGGAAAAGGTTGGCCGCGCTTGTCAAATCCTATGGAAGTTTTTCTCCCCTTATTTTTGTCGCCCTTCAGATATTTCAAGTCCTTTTTGCCCCCATCCCCGGAGAGGTCACCGGTTTTATCGGAGGATTTCTTTATGGGAATTTCTTCGGGGTCCTGTATTCCACCATCGGTTTAGGCCTGGGCTCCTGGCTGGCTTTTGTTTTCGCCCGCTGGGCCGGTCAACCGCTGGTGGAACGTATCGTCAGCTATAAAATGATCCAGCGTTTTGACTATCTTATGGCCCATCAGGGGACCTGGATCGCTTTTTTACTTTTTCTGGTCCCCGGCTTTCCTAAGGATTATTTGTGCTATATATTGGGGTTGGGGCACATGGACTTGAGAACCTTCCTGATTATTTCCACCGTCGGACGTTTCTTGGGAACCCTGCTCTTGACCATTCAAGGGGACCTGGTCCGAGACAAGAATTATCTGGTTTTGGGAATTGTCATTGGCTTGTCACTTCTTGGGTTATTGATCGCCTACCTTTTAAGAGGAAGACTGGAAACCCATTTCAAAAAACATCGAAGACATGGAATTCATTTTAAAATTAAGAATCCAAAAGACAAAGGTTAATCTAACAATAATAGTTCAGCCACCAAGTCACCAAGCCTCAAAGGTTAAATAATAATTTTCTTGATGTCATTCTTTCTGATAAGGGGTTAAACATCCTATCCCTTCTTTGGGCCTTTGTGTCTTAGTGGCTGAACTGGTTAACCCCTATCCTTCGTAACAAAAATCAAAGTCCTTTCCTGCCCCAATAAAGGGAGGGTCAAAAAAATCGGTGCCTCCAATCGAAATCCTCTTTCCTGGATCTGGGCCTTTAGATTGTATATCTCTCCAAAGCCTCCGGGACCTTTCATGAACAATACCTTCCCCCCCGGTTTTAAAAAGGAATCGGCCGCCATCAAAATGTCTATTGTTTTTCCAACCGCCCTGGTGACGACCATGTCGAAGGGAGCGGTTTCCAGTGAAGGAGGGGAGCCTTTATCCAGATAGGTCAGAAAGATGGGGACGGCCCCCAGCTTCAAATGCCGTACCGTTTCTTTTAAAAAACTGACTTTTTTAGACGAGGCTTCAATCAAGGTAACCGGTTGATGAGGGCGGACGATCTTGATCGGCAGTCCGGGAAAACCGGCCCCGGTTCCCAAGTCCAGGAGGCTCGCTTTTTCCGGCAAATACGGCAGAGGGGTCAGGGAGTCCAGGAAGTGTTTGATTAGTATCTCACGAAAGGAGCGGAGTCCGGTCAGATTGATCTGCCGGTTCCATTTTACCAGCAGGGCCAGATAATCCATGAACTGTTCTATCTGATAGGCGGACAGCTCGATACTCAGAGTTTTGGCCCCCTGTTCAAGAAGCCTTTTGCCCTCCACCGGATCCAGATCCTGAGATATATCCGGTTTATTTTTTGATCGGGCCATAATACTGACTTTTTAGCGATGAAGTTAACGCTCCCTTTTGTGCTTTTTTGTCGTCTTGATCACTGAAAGGGGAAATTATCTCAGCCAGACCCGCCACAAAACCCGAGACTCTAAAATTTCGGATGGAACCCTCGGATTCCGGCGAAGCCTATTCGAATGCATTCATTTTTCAAAAACCCGCAGTCAGAAACGAGCAACCAGCAACGAGTAACCAGTAACGAGCATCATTTCCCGACACAAAACCGGCTGAAGACCCGGTCCAGGACATCTTCAGTGGTCGTGGTTCCGATCAATGAGCCTAATTCCTCCAGGGCTTTTTGAAGATCAAGGGCAATAAATTCCGGAGATTGGTTTTGTTCACTCAATTGATAGGCCCTGGTCAGGGACAAAACCATCTGCTCGAGGATCTGCTTCTGTCTCAGGGTGGGAATGAGATCGGGCAAGGCTTCAGGGACATGAATTTGAAGAAACAGCTCCTGGAGTTTCTCTTTCAGAGTTTCAATTCCCTGACCGTAGCGGGCCGAGATGGAAAGCATATCCCGACCGGGGAATTGTTTCTGAACCGCTTCTATAGAGACCACCGCAGGGAGATCCATTTTATTGAGGACGATCAACAGGGGTTTGTCCCCGATCTCTTGATAGATGGCCCGGTCCTCCTCTTTGAGGGCGATGGAGGTATCGATTAAAAATAAAACGATCTGGGCCTCCTGCACTTTTCCTCGGGTTCTCTGGATCCCGGCCTCTTCTACTTCATCCCTGGCCCTGCGAATCCCGGCCGTATCTATCAAGCGAAAAGGCAAGCCCCTGAGCAGAAGAGTTTCTTCAATGGTATCCCGGGTGGTCCCCGGGATAGAAGTGACAATGGCCCGATCTTCCTTTAAAAGCTGATTCAACAGGCTTGATTTTCCGACATTGGGTTTGCCGACAATAACCAGAGAAATCCCCTCCCAAAAGGGGCGCCCCTCCTCGTAAGCCTGGATCAACCGGGATAAGGGATCTAAAACCCGGTTTTGAAGAATCTGATTCCATTCTTGACGATCTAAGATCTCCAGTTCTTCATCAGGAAAATCGATAGCGGCTTCCAGTTGGGCCGATAAGGACAAAAGCTCTTCCTGAAGACCTTTTAAAAGTTTTTGTAAATCACCCTGGAGCAGTTTATTGGCCTGTTCCAGGGCTTGGTCGGTTTGGGCTTGAATCAGTTCGATGATACCTTCCGCCTGGGTTAGATCGATCCGCCCATTTAAAAAAGCTCTCAGAGTGAACTCCCCGGGCTCAGCCAGTCGGGCCCCTTGACCCAAGACCAGTTCCAGGACTCTTTTTAAGACTAAGGGCCCGCTGTGGCAATTGATTTCAATCACATCCTCCCGGGTATAAGTTTGGGGGCCCTTCAAGTAAGTCAACAGAGTTTGGTCCAAAACCGATCCCTTGGCAGGATCGATGATGTTGGCCAGGGTTAGATGGTGAGACGGCAGTCTCTCCCAGAAAGAGATCGAAGGGAAAAGGGGTTGGACAATGGCTACGGCCTGGGGGCCACTGATCCGGATGATTCCGATGCCCCCTAATCCAACCGGGGTGGAAATGGCGGCAATGGTATCTTGATCATACATCTTGAAAACTAAGGTGCAAGGTATAAGGTTTATGGTATAACAAAGGATATCAAATATTCAAAGTTCCCGGGATTAGAAAACTTAGAAAACTTTGCATTTTAAATTTTGAATTTTTAACTTTGAATTTCTAACCTTACACCTTGGACCTTGCACCTTATACCAGATGCTTTCATGTTTCCGATTCGGGGGGGGGGTCTTCCGATTGATCTTTTTTAGTCGAAAAGATGACCATTTTTTTTAAATGTCCTTCTCCCCGACTTATGGTTTTGAGGCTTTTATCTTTTTCCAGAGTCAGGTGGACGATACGACGGTCATGGGCGTTTAAGGGGCTTATCACCACCGGTTTCCCGGTCTGCTTGGCTTTGGCCGCCATTTTGAGGGCTACTTCTTCCAGATAAATTTTCCGGCGGCTTCGATAATCACCGCTATCCAGGATGACCTTTATTTTATCAGGACCCTTTCGATTCAGGATCCGGGTGATTAAATACTGCAGGGCATCCAGGTTTTGTCCTCTACGACCGATTAAAAGCCCGCTGGTGTCCCCTTCGATCTTGATCTGAAGGGTTTCCTTTTCTTGCTCGACTTGAACGGTGGCGTCTAATCCCATTAATTTCAAAAGGTCTTGGGTCAGAATCCTGGCTTCGTCAACCATATCAATTTCAGACGATGTGACAGGCATTGAGTCCGGCTCGGCATGCAAGGTGGTCTCGGCTTCGGGAATTATTTCGACCTCCTCTTCTTTTACCGTAGCCCGAATCCTGGCCTTTTTGGAACCCATGATTCCGAAGATCCCGGTGGAGCCGGAATTGAGGACTTCAATCTCTAATTTTTCTCTGGAAACCTTCAATTGATTGCAGGCTGCCTCAACCGCCTCCTCGATTGATTTTCCTTCTATTTCAAGGGATGGCATAAATCATCACCTCCGATTTAGTTCGAAAATAGGATTTGAAGTCTTTCCGTCTCCCGGTCCTATTTTTATGTCCCGACATCCTCTGGATGTCTTCTTTTGAGGTTGGCAAAGCCAACCGTATCGTGGTGCCACGCCCCCAAAAGGCGGGGCATGGCGGTTTTGTTCAGTTGGCATATTTATTGATATAATATTGTTGCCCAATGGAAAGGACATTATTAACTAACCAATATAGAACCAGACCGGCAGCAAAATTAATAAACATGAATGTGAAAATGACCGGAAGAAACATCATTATTTTAGCTTGGGTCGGATCACCCGTGGTCGGGGTCATTTTTTGTTGAATAAACATCGAAGCCCCCATAAGCAGGGTTAATACCGGAATCCCGTCACCAACATAAGGGATTGGGATTCCTATGGAAAGGCGGTCGGGGGCCGAAAGGTCGTTGATCCAAAGGAAAAAGGGGGCGTGCCTAAGTTCGATGGCATAGCCCAACAAACTGTACAGGGCAAAAAAGACCGGGATCTGGATGACCATCGGAAGACACCCGCCCAGGGGGTTGACCTTATAGGTCTTATAAAGGGCCATGGTCTCCTGATTCAACTTTTCCCGGTTGTCTTTGTATTTTTCTCTTAGTTTGGCGATCTTGGGTTGAAGCTTTTGCATATCCTTCATGGATTTGTAGCTTTTGTGGGTCAGAGGCCAGAAAAGAATTTTAACCAGGATAGTCAAGATGATGATTGACCAACCGTAATTGTTTAAAAACCCGTTAAAAAAACGAAGAACCCACAACAAAGGTTTGGAGACGATATCAAAAAAACCAAAATTGACCGCTTTTTCCAGATCCAAGCCCAGGGGCTGCAATATCTTGGTGTCTCTCGGTCCGAAATACAGGGCATACTTGATCCTTTTTTCTTCTTGGGGGGCCAGAGTCCAAGGAGAGCCCACAAAGGTCATTTTTAAAAACTCCGGGGCTGGTTTGAAAACCTTGAGACTGACGGTCTGCTGAGTTTCAAGGGGAACTATGGCCCCCATGAAATAGGTGTCGGCCAGGGCCCCCCAGCGGATCTTTCCGGTGAGGACTTCTTCTTTTTCAAACTTTGCCAGGGCGGTTTCTTTGTATTTCCCGTCAATGAGGCGCAAGGCCCCTTGAAAAGCGCCGGAGTTGTCGGATGAAGGGGGAAATCGGTTTTCCAGCACCAAAGCCAAATTGTCATCCAGGGGCTGGGAGGTATGGTTGATCACCTGAATATCCAGGTCGATGCGGTAGGAATCGTTGGACAGGGTATAAGTCTTGATCACAGTCAGACCCTGGCTGGAAGTCCAACGAAAAGTCACCGTTCCCTCTGGTTGTTCAGGACTTAAGAGCAAGGCGCCTTTGTCAGCCGTAAACCGGGCCTCAGCGAATTCCGGCTGGGATTTTTTTATCCATTCCAATTGCAAGGGGAAAGAGGCTGGCTGATCGGCCCGAATCATTTCCTTAAGGTCTTTTACTACCAGTTTTTCTTTATAGGCCTTCAATTTATGGCTTTTTAGCGCGGCCCCATCTTCTGAAAAAACGGCTTCAAAAAGCCTTGTTTTGACGACAATATCCCGGCCGTGGGGTTTAGGGGCCTCCGGCTTCACAGCAGGCGGGGCCTTTGTCTCAGCCGCCGGTGGAGATAGGACTGTTGGAGCCTGCTTTTGTTCCGAAATCGCTTTGGCTGTCTGATCCTTTGCAGGCCCGGGAGTTTCCTTTGGACTGAAAAACAGGAAATAGGCGCCAAAAACCGCCATGGATAGTACAAAAGCTATAATTGCATTTTTTTCCATAACTACTCCAAAAAAAGAAATGTCCTTAGGGCACCGGGTCCAATCCGCCCGAACAGAAGGGATGGCATCTCCCAATCCTTTTCAAGGACAGAAATAATCCTTTGATCAACCCATATGTTTGAATAGCCTGGAAAGAATATTCAGAACAGGTGGGATAAAACCGGCAGGAAGAAGGGAAAAGGGGGGACAGGATTTTTTGATACACCCGTATCCCGAATAAAAAAAATCCCCGCAAGCCCCGGGCCAAAAGTCCCATCAGACCAGCAGGGGGGTTAATTCTTCGAAAACCTGACGATATGTTAATGGGTCTGATCCTTTTAGTGCAATAATAATGATATCCTGTGAAGGAGGTAACTTATTATTGGATCTTCTAAAAAATTCCCTTAAGAGACGTTTGATCCGGTTTCTCCGGACTGCCCTCCCCGTGTTTTTCCCGACCGTCAAACCCAGACGGGTTCGCCCCAGGTGATTGGGTTTCATAATCACCAAAAAATGGGGAAAGGTCATTTTTCGGTCGGTTTTTGATCTCCGGATAAAATCGCTCCGCTTCAGTACCCTTTTTTCTTTGGGAAACGAAAACGGTGTCATGGATTGACAAAGGGAACAGTTCCTTTTCCTCAGACCGATAGCCTTTTTCTTCCTTTGGCCCGTCTTCTTTTAATTACTTTGCGTCCCCCGGCCGTGCTCATTCGGACTAAAAACCCATGGGTTCTGGACCGCTTCAGATTACTGGGTTGAAATGTTCTTTTCATAAATACCACATCCCCTCAAATTAAAAATAAACTTAATTTAAACCATAGGTTGGATTTAATGTCAAGCTTTATTTATTAGGAAGATTGGGTCCCTAGCCCAACTAGCCTATTTTCATCCGGCTTTTGGTCGATCGGTCGTTCAACTTTGTTGAACTAAAAGAAAGCATACGGCTCCGGCCGATCGGCCGGAGCCTGCTCTGGACTCCTTGAATCCGGCGATTATCGCCAAATCAATTGGTGATGATCCTTATTTCCTTTATCCGCAATTCCAGTTTGGGGCTGGAACCGTATTCCGAGATATAGGGAGTATAGGCCAGGTCAATAAATCCGCCTGGTGCCAATTTTGTATCTCCCAGTCCGAACCCGATGCCGTTCAGGAAAATTCCCTTTTGTTCCAGTCTTAAACGAAGATGTCCCTTGCCGACCGGGCGGAAGGTTTTAACCAGAATTTGCCGGGTTACCAGGAGAGGTTCGGGATTTTTTGATCCGAACGGCCCTAAAAAAGGCAGATAGGGGACCAATTCTTTTACTAAATCAGGAAAATCTGTCTCCCCTTCTATGGTCAGGGATGGGAGGAAGGCGCTTTCCGGTATCGAATTTTGAACCAGAGACTCAAAGGCTTTTTCAAAGGAGGGAAGGTCCTTACACATCAAAGTGGCCCCGGCGGCGGCCGCATGCCCCCCGAATCCTAAGAGAAATTCTTCAAGGTTTTCCAGGCCTTTAAATAGATGAAATCCCTCAACGCTGCGCCCTGATCCATGAGCGGTCTCCCCTTCCAGAGTAAACAAAAAGACCGGCTTCGACAATCGCTCCGCTAATCTTGAAGCCACCAGCCCTAAGACACCCCGATGCCAGGTTTCGGATCCTAAAACAAGGCTTTTCGTTTGCTCCATTTCAGACCTGGTTTGCAGGAGTTCATCAATTTCTTTGAGCATCACCTGCTCCATGATCTGACGACGACTGTTTTCCTGATTCATTAGCCGGGCCAGTTCTACGGCAATAGAGGCGTCATTGGTAGTCAACAAACGAACTCCTCCCTCCGCATCCTGCACCCGGCCCAGGGCATTGATCCGGGGGGCCAGACGAAAGGCGATATCAAAAGACGAAAGCGTTCTTTCGGCTGTAATCCCGGAAATTTCTTTTAAGGCCGTCAATCCGACTTGCGGATTTTGGGTCATGACTTCCAGACCCTCCCGAACCAGGATACGGTTGACCCCCAATAAAGGGACCACATCGGCCACGGTGCCAAGAGCAACCAGATCGAGATAAGCCTTCAGGTTGGGTTTACCTTTGGGGAAAAATCCCTGCAGATCCAAAGCCTGGCGCAAGGCAATCAACAGATAAAAAGCCACTCCAACTCCGGCCAGTTCCTTAAAGGGAAAATAGCAGCCTTCCTGTTTGGGATTGAGAACCGCGAGGGCCGGAGGGATTCCTTTTTTAGAAATCTGGTGATGATCGGTCACGATAACATCCAGCTCCTGCTCCTCGGCCCATTCCAACTCCAGATGGTTGGAAATGCCGCAATCCACAGTAATGATCAGAGTAACCCCCTGCTCCTTTAATCCCCTGAGTCCGGGGATTGACAGGCCGTAACCTTCACGGACACGGTGAGGGATATAAAAAAGAATATCAGGGAAGAAGGGAGTCAGGAATTGAAGCAAAATGGCTGTGGCCGTCACTCCATCAGCATCATAATCCCCAAAGACGGCGATACGCTCCTTCCGCTGTATGGCTTTCAGTATCCGATTAACCGCTTTATCCATATCTTTCATCAGGGCCGGGTCGGGAAGGTGCAGCAAAGCCGGAGCGAGAAAATCCCGGGCCTGATCGGGCGAATCCAAACCCCGGTTGAGTAAAAGCTGGGCCACCAGGGAGGGGAGGTTTAGGGCCTGGGCTAAAGACCCGGCGCGATTTGAATCAAAGGGGATAATATTCCATTCCATGCGCCCTACCTTACTTCAGCTTTATTGAAGGTTCAAGGGTGAAATGTTTTTTGATTGTCAAGTGATTTTAAATACAATATAATTTCATAATTAACGCTCGCCAGACGTTTTGGGTATTCAGGCGACTTATTACGAGATTATCGAACAAGACTCCCAAAAAGGAATGATCATGAACCCCGATCCTGCCCCTGCACTCAAAAAAATACCTTCCGTGACCCTGCTTTTGGAAGAACAGGAGTTCCGGCAGCTGGCGGCCTGGAATTCCCGAAAATACCTGGTGCATATGATTCGGGAGTTATTGGCCGATAAACGAAAGGCCATCCTTTCCGGTCAGGAAACGGAACTGGACCTGCCGACCCTTTGGAGGGAACTTGAAATCAGGCTGAAAACCAGTGCCGAATCTCACTTGCGCCGGGTGATTAATGGGACCGGGGTTGTCATCCATACCAATCTGGGCCGGTCGTTGTTGGCCGCTCAAGCCCTGGAGCAGATTCAAACGACGGCTCGATATTATTCCAATCTGGAATTCGATCTTCAGTCCGGGCAACGGGGCAGCCGTTACAGCCATGTGGAAGATCTCCTGATCGAACTCACCGGAGCTGAGGCGGCTATGGTGGTCAATAACAATGCTGCGGCGGTATTATTGGCCTTGAATACCCTGGCCAAAGGGAAGGAGGTGGTCGTCTCCCGCGGCCAATTAGTCGAAATCGGGGGATCCTTCCGTATTCCCGAGGTCATGACCCGCAGTGGAGCGCTACTTCGGGAAGTGGGAACGACCAATAAGACCCACCTGCGGGATTACGAGGCGGTTTTATCAGATCAGACCACCCTGTTGCTCAAAGTCCACACCAGCAACTACCGGATCGTGGGTTTTACGGCCGAAGTCCCGCTGGAGGACCTGGTGGCTTTGGGGCAACGGCATGGCTTACCGGTCATGGAGGATTTGGGAAGCGGGAGTATTATCGATGTCTCCAGGTTCGGACTGGAAAAGGAACCGACCGTTGGTGAGGTAGTCCGCGCCGGGGCTGATATAGTGACCTTCAGTGGAGACAAACTTTTAGGAGGACCCCAGGCCGGGATTATTGTCGGCCGGAAAAATTATATCCAGGCCTTGCGCAGCAACCCCTTGAACCGGGCCCTGCGGATTGACAAACTGACCCTGGCCGCCCTGGAAGCCACACTGAAATTGTACCGAAACGAGGACCAAGCCTCACAACACATCCCGACCCTGGCCCAATTGAGTATTTCTCTGAGCGAACTGCAGGAACGAGCCAGGCGCCTCTTTCGTCTCCTTAAAAAAAATCCGGCAGCCGGACTGAAGATAGAAATCATTCCCACAACCTCCCAGGTGGGCGGAGGGGCCCTCCCCCTGTCATTTATGAATTCTTATGCCCTGGCCTTCTCCTCTGAGGAAGAGTCCGTTTCTGAAATAGAAAAGAAGTTTCGTTCCTTTTCCCCGCCCATTATCGGAAGGATTGAAAAAGAAAAATTCCTGCTGGATGTCCGTACCCTTCAAAAGGAGGACTTTCCTTTTATCGCCCGTTGCTTAACCGCCTGGGGAAGTTAAACCTTCGGCTCCCAGGGGACAAATCTTGATGGTTATCCGGAATGGTGCAAGATTCTGGAGCTGGTCTTCAAAACCTTTGCCACGTCCTGCCCCGAAGGTTATTTGGAAACGATATATCTGAAGAAGCAGGTGTCGTCGCCCCCGGAGAGGAACTTGGTGATCTCGATGGTGAGACCGGGATTATAGCCATATAGAATCGCCCGGTCGATCCATTGGCAATAGTAGTGGAAATAAGGCTCCAGGCCCAGGTCGCAGGCCCCGTCCCGGATGAAGCAGCGATTGATGGTCAGGGTGAGGTCCTTCCCGTCGATGTTCGGGATGGAGGTGTTCGCCGTGGTGGTATCCAGGTCCATATGAACCAGAAAGTTCTTGAATGAAAGGGCCAGACCCCGCGCCTTCACTTTTTCGGCGATCCGTCTGCCCCTGGTCTGCCCGAAATCCTCAACCGCCCTTTTAATGATCGCCTCTCCCTTCTCGACGCCCACCTCGTCGATCACGGTCTTGGCCAAAACCGCAAACATCTGACCCATCAAGGCTGGCATCGGGGTAATAGTCCGGCCGGAGAACTCTGCCCTTTCCTTCATGGCCTCTCCCAGGTAATCCCAGGAGAGACCCTCCCTTTTTTCTTTTTGGATCTCGTCCATCAGGTCCTCCTTTATCGTTTTCTGACTGCCGGGCGCCGGGGTCGGGTGGCGGGTACAGTTACCTGTCTTTCTTTCCTATCAGGACAGAACATTCCGAATGGCTAAGGATGTATCTGGATACACTTCCCAGCATTCCTTTTATTCCTCTCATCCCCTTGCTTCCAACCGCAATGAGGTCTGTTTTTAAAACCTTTGCCGCATTCAGTATCTCCAAGGCCGGATCTCCATCTTTGGTAAAACAGTTCACTTTTGTAAATCTATCCCCTATGAATTTACACGCCTCCTCAATAGTCTTTTCCGATTCTTTCAAGGCCAACGCCTTGATCTCCGTCAGGGTTTTTTTCATTTTTTCATCTATTTTTACATTAAACTTTTCCGGTATATCCAACCAGGACTGTATGGCATGCAAAACAGTCATTTCTACTTCATTACGAAAAGGTAGCGAAACTAAGAACTTTTCAGTCTCCGTAGCATAATCGGAACCGTCCGTTGCAAAAAGGACTTTCAGGCTGCCGGATTTTTCTCCCTGAGGTGTTTTTATAACCAATACCGGCTTTGAAGAATTAATAGCTACAAAGGTAGTTATACTTCCGACCAGAATCTTTTTAAGGCCTTTTAATCCTTTAGCTCCCATGACGATCAGATTCACATCCAAATCTTCCGCAGTATCAATAATTCCTTTGCCCGGATAACCATCCACCAGCAAAGAGTCAATTTTTGTATGGAGGGGCCTGAGGCTATCTGTCGTTGTTCTAATAATCTCTGAAGCAATTTCTTGTTTTATTTTTTTGAGACTGGAGGTGTAAGACGCCACCTTTTTCCTAAACGGGACATCCGTTATTACATGGAGTACAATAATTTCATCATCTGAAGACAAATTAAAGGTAGTCAGGAACTTAGCTGCTCTTTCAGAATATTCTGAGCCGTCTGTCGCCAGTAGTATTTTCATTAAATTATTATCCCCTGTTTTTTAAATTAACCCGTCAGGCCAGGCCAGGGCGCCACGCGCCGGTCGGCCTATCGGCTCCTCAAAGGGAGCCTCTTCAAAAGCTCGACGTTTCGGCTTCCGAATGGAAGCCTCTTCTGAAGCTCGGCAAAGCCGAGCGGATCGAGCGGCCCGACCTAAGAAAGAGGCTTCCATTCGGAAGCCGGGACATGAAAATGACCCGTAGGGGGCGGGTTTGAAAACCGCCCCTACAAGAACCCAAATGAAGTTAAGGGCGTTGAAAGTCCTGTTTTCGGGTTAAAAGTTGATAAGATTTTTTTCTTTGATTTAGTATAGATGGACTCGTAAAAAGTCGCCGGAAGCCCGAATCCGTCATTCCCGCGGAAGCGGGAATCCAGGAAGCTCAACTACTTCTTGACCCCCGCCTTCGCAGGGGTGACGGCTTTGGAGATTTTTTACAGATGCATCAGTATAAAACAAGAAAAAAATAAAAGAAAGAAGATAAAAGGGGCGGGGGAAAAAGGAAGGAGTCCAGGTCAGTGTTTGAATTAGAAACCCAAATCATGGTTTCCGTCGACTTGGGTTATTTAAACGGAAACCCATTATCAAAATTCCAGAAAGAAGTCGGAGAGGTCGAGAGGATACTTCAGGCGTTGATATAATCTTTGGAAAACAAACCCTTGAATCCTTGAATCCTTTCGACCAACTAACTGGGAGAAGAACCTTATTGGGTTTCACTGGTTTTTTAAATACTGATGGTATTCCACGAGTTTTGCCACTACCGTTGCGGCCCTTTCCGGTGTGGCGTACATCATCACCCCGTTTTTCTGGAGCTTCTGAAATACTTGGGACCTGCGGATGGTCTCATTGATCGGAGTGGAAATGATGACGGGTTTCTTATATTTTTCCATGGCCTCAAAGAGTTTATCCAGTCCTTCGATTTCCTGTTTCTCCATTGAGGAGAACATTTGCTGGGCGAAATCAAGGAGGGAATTTGGATTATCGGCCTGTCGCAAAACTGCCTTTAAATGGTCGGCGCCAAAACGTGGAAACAGGGCGCTTATACCAATGCCGCCGATAACCAGAAGGGCATCCAGGTTCGGGTCTTCCATCATTGGCCGGATACAGTCGTAGGTTGCGTTGACAAACCCGGTAGCCACGGTGTCCACGGGATTAGCATGAGGCCAGCGGTCGGGGAGGATTTTATTTAGTTTTTCGATGGTTTCCCGGCTGAGTGGCGCTACTTTCAGACCGAGCCTTTCGCAGGCGTCCGAAACGACACAACCGAACCCGCCGCCACTGGTGATGATCCCCACGCGGTTGCCTTCGGGCAGGGGTTGTCTCAGTAAAGCCGAAGCGACATCGAAAAGTTCTTCTACGGAGTCAACACGGAGAACACCGGCCTGTTTAAAAGCGGCATCATAAACAATATCGGTGCCGGCGACGGCACTGGTGTGTGACTTTGCGGCCTTGGCTCCCGCGTCGGTTCTGCCCACTTTGACTACGACGACAGGTTTTTTCTTGGTAGTTTCTTTTGCCAGGCGGAAAAATTCTCTGCCTTTGCGTAAGCCCTCAATATAACCGGTAATGACTTTGGTATCTTCATCCTCGGCCATATAGGCCAGGAAATCTTCAAAATGGAGATCGGCTTCATTCCCCACGCTGACGAATTTACTGAAACCGACGCCCATATCCAATCCGGCCATCAGGATATGCATGGCAAAACCACCGCTTTGGGAGATGACGCCAATGCCCCCTTTCTCAATCTGAAGGGTCATCCGCAGGGTGGAAAAACCATTGATGCCGTTAAAATGTCCCATGCAATTCGGGCCGACCATTCGTAAACCCGCTTGCTGGGCGGTACTGACGATCTCACGCTCGAGCTGTGCCCCTGCCTCACCGGTCTCTCCCAATCCGGCGGTAATGATGAGAGCTGTTTTGACACCCAACGCCACACAATCGCGAATTATTTGAGGGACCTCCGGATAGGGAATGACGATAGCGGCAAAATCGATTGGCTCCGGCAGTTCGCCTAATGAACGATAAGCTTTTACCCCCTGGACCAGGGGTTGATGTTTATTGATGGGATAGAGTCTTTTCACAGAAGGGGAAGTCAGAACCCGGGCAAATATACCGGCTCCCCATTTAGTTAAATCATTGGATGCCCCTACCACCGCCACCGTTTCCGGATTAAATATCACCTCTATCGGGTCCATGCCTGGTCTCCTCCCGCATCAACTTTTAAGGGATTGATATTAAACCGTCATGTCACGCTTTTGGTGACTTGACACCATAATGCATGAAAATAGAACTCGTTGGGAGATGGACTCTATTTTCGAACTAAGTAAGTACTTTTAATGGAAAGAGTATAAGGAAAGAATAAGGGAGGATCAAGGAGAAAATAGTACTTAAGGCCAAGGGAAAGAGGACGTCCTTTTTAAAAAAAACCCCGGTCCTGATGAAGAACCCGGTTTTTAGCCTGATCCCTCCCGAAAAGCCGGGGGAGGCAGAGGATCTCCCGCGGCCCGTTTAACGGCTCGAAGGATCCGGTCGTATATCCCGCAGCGGCAAAGATTGTTGGCTATGGCCGTCCTTGATTTCCTGATCGGTCGGATCGGAATTTCGATCCAGAAGGGCCTTGGCCGACATGATCATTCCGGAGACGCAAAAACCGCACTGGACGGCATGTTCTTCCAGAAAGGCCTTTTGGAGAGGATGCAGATTCTCGGGGGTTCCCAGGCCTTCCCGGGTGGTAATTTCACGCCCCTGAACGGACCTGACCGCTCGACGGCAGGCCGGTACGGCCTGGCCGTCGATCAGGATGGTGCAGGCCCCGCATTGTTCCAGGCCGCAGGCGAACTTGGCCGCCTTCAAACCCAGATCGTTGCGCAAAACATAGAGCAAAGGCGTTTCCGGCTCAACCTGCACCCGGTGCCTCCGACCATTTACCTTCAAGGTAATCTCTCGAACCATATTTCTCTTCCGTCCTTTGTGTAAATAAAAGAGATATTATCGAATCCTCAGAAATCCAGATAGTTCGCACGCTGGCTCAGCGCCACAGCGCGTTTTTCGAGGATGGCCTCAAAATTCTTCAGAACAGGCACCGGAATAGGTAGCATCGGCATTGGCCGGAAACCTCCTAAGTAAGTAATTCAGATATTGAAAAACTCAGCAAGAATATAATTTCAAATAGATTTGTCAATAAAACAATATCGGATATTGACAATCATGAAACTTCCTGATATTAAAAGGAAACTATTCAATATATTGTTATAAAACTGAAATAAGCAATAAGTAGCTTCATAGTCGTTTGGTTTAACGAACAAAAAAATAGAGGTGAAAATGGATGGAATTGCATTTCGATCGGCGGTTTACCTCGTAAAAGCTATTAAAGAAAAAGTAATAAGTTCGTCTGAACTGCTGGAACTTTATATTGAAAGATATGAACGATTTAACCCGCAGCTTAATGCAGTTGTGGATACCGATTTTGAAAATGCTAGAAAACGAGCAAAGCAGGCTGATGAGGCAATTCTTAAGAATCAGAATTGGGGACCTCTACACGGTCTTCCAATAACCATCAAGGATAGCATCGAAGTCGTCGGTTTGCACGCTACCTTGGGATCACCAATCTTCAAAAATTACGTATCAAGCAGAAATGCGGATGTGGTTCAATCTCTATTGGACGCCGGGGCTATTGTCTATGGAAAAACAAATGTTCCCCTCTTTCTTGCGGACTGCCAGAGCTTCAATGAGGTCTATGGTCAAACGAATAATCCCTGGGATCTCTCACGGACTCCGGGGGGCTCGTCCGGTGGTTCTGCCGCGGCGCTGGCGTCTGGTTTGACAGGGTTGGAAATCGGAAGTGATATCGGTGGCTCCATTCGTTCTCCCGCCCATTTTTGCGGTGTGTATGGACATAAGCCAAGCTACGGCATCGTCCCGATGGATGGACAAATGGGACCGTTGGGAATTACCAAAGACTATCAAATGGATTTCGACCTCTGCGTTTCTGGGCCGCTGGCACGCAGTGCTGAAGATCTGGATCTTGTTATGGGCCTGATTGTCAAGCCGGCCAGACCTCAAAGGAAGGCAGTAAAAATAGAACTGCCGCCACCAAGAAAAATATCTTTAAAAGATTACAAAATCGGTTTGTGGCTGGATGATCCGCATTTCCCTCCAGACAATGAAGTTGGGGACTGCCTGCAGAAAATGGTCGACAGATTATCAAAAGCGGGTGCCAATATTGAGGAAAAGAAACCGGATATCGATATCAAACGTAACTATGAAGTTGATTTTCATTTGAACACCTTGTCAATGGTATTTGGAACACCGCAGGAAGAATTTGAGCAAATGTTGCAGGCATCTAAAACACTGGATAAAAATGACCAAAACCATGAAGCCAAAAAGGCAAGAATTTCAACCAGTCTTCACCGTGACTGGCAGTTCTTGAATATTGAACGTCTGAAGATACGTCAAAAATGGGATGATTATTTCAAGGACTTTGATGTGTTGCTGAGTCCTGCCTTTCGTGTGGCGGCTTTTCAACATGACCACACCGACAAGCTGCAGCGTATCACTAAATTTAACGGTCTGGATCAGGATCATCTGGATATCATGGTGCCTTGGACCAGTTTAGCAACTATTTCATATCTTCCAGCAACCGTTGCACCTGTTGGGATCACTTCAGATGGGTTGCCCGTCGGTGTTCAGATCATTGGGCCTTTTCTGGAAGATCGTACTCCTATTCATATTGCCAGACTTATGGAAGAAACCCTCGGTGGTTTTACGCCTCCCCCAGGTTTCGCATGAGATTATTACAGTGTCATTTCGGTCTCTCATTTTCTAAATGAATATTGTAGGAAAACATCTGTTTAGTCTTTGAGATAGGTAGCTCTTATAAAGAAAATTTCTAACCAACATTTTGGAGCCGACCGAAAAAACTTGGTGGCTAAAAATGAACGTTCAGTCAACATCATAGTTCACCAGATTTGGCAAATTGCATGAAAATAAGGAATCTGATAATATGAAAAAAAGCGTTTATGTCGAGACTTCAATTGCAAGTTATCTGACCGCACGACCCACCCGCGATGTCAGGGCTACAGCCTGGCAGCAGATCACGAGTCAATGGTGGGAAAATGCCCGACCTGATTACGATCTTTTCACTTCTGCGCTGGTTATTGTGGAGGCATCAGCAGGGAATCCCGAAGCAGCCGCACGACGGCTTGAAGTCTTACAGGGTATTGCAGAGCTATCCGTTGACGAAGAAGTTCAAGAACTTGCTGACCAGCTAATATCGAAAGGCGGTTTTCCCTCCGGTGCTGAAGCCGATGCATTGCATGTGGCAGTCGCAGCAGTGCACAGAATTGATTATCTCCTCACGTGGAATTTTAGACACATCGACAATGCGGCGAAAAAACCAATTATTCGTTCCATATGCGTTGCCGCCGGATATTCGTATCCGGAAATCTGCACGCCTATGGAATTTCTTCAGGAGGATGAAGACAATGTATAAAGATGAAATAATAGCCGAAGTCTGGAGAAACCGCGACTCATACGCTGAAAAGCACCATCACAGCCTGGCTGAAATCGTGGCTGACCTCCAAGCGTACCAGAAAAGGAGGGGGTGCAAATTGGTGGATAGGCGAGACCGAACAAAGGCTTCCAGCCGACCTCGTTCCTTGGCGGCTGAATCCTAGCGTTGGCTACTATGCTGTGCTAATAGGATTTATTGCATTCCTCTGGCTTTTATCGTATCCTGATTCCATAATTGGAAAGTAGTCGGAGGATGAGCTGTGAACAAGCAGGTGGGCACCAAGGAAGGTATTGTTAAACGTATCGTGGAAGAGCGAGAGCGGCTTGCATTATTAGGTGTCATCAGTATCGGATTATTTGGTTCATTTGTCCGAGGTGAACAAAATTCCTTAAGCGATGTCGATATCCTTGTGGAATTTACGCCTGAAAAGCATACGTTCGATAACTTCATGGAGATTTCATTCCTTCTTGAAGATCTCCTGGGGCGCAAAGTCGAAGTTGTTACCCCGGAGGGCCTCAGCCCGCACATCGGGCCTCATATCCTAAACGAGGTAGAGCGTGTCCCTATCGCCGAATGAATACATCCACCCTATGCTGAATGAAATAGACTTCATTCTGTCCTAAATTTCACTCATCTATTTTATCCACAGAGCTACCAACCACACCCCCGACAGGACTAAAACCGGGAGTAAATGCCGAAAGGGGATTTTCGAAAGTTGGGGAGGCCGGTCTTCCTGATAACCTCGGGCGACCAGGGCATAAGTTACTTCTTCCACACTCAGGATGGAATTTCTTAGAACAGGCAGGGCCAAAAATTTTGCTTTCCGAAGGGGACTGATGTTTCGA
>JACQYK010000024.1 GCA_016208255.1 Deltaproteobacteria bacterium
AGTAAATCCGTTGCTGCTGCTGAGGGTGGCCCCGATCCCCTCCAGGAAAAGCTGCATATGAATCTGGAAATCCTTAAGTTTATCGGGGGATAGGTAGTTCGTGTGCGGATCCAGGGCAAGGGCGAATGATTCGGCGACGCTCGTTATGAGCTTTTCGGGATTGCGTTCGACCACCCGCATTGTCTGCAGCTCATAATCGTGAATCTGCTGCCTCTTGGCCTCTGGCAAATCAACGCCAGCCAGCAGGGCATTTTCGATCTGGAAATGGACAAACTTCCTCAGGAGCTCATGCTTTTCCTCCGTCGTCTTCACATAGGGGCGCTTGTCCACGCTGATGGTCAACTCCACTGTCTCGTCGAGCCGGTATTCCGGGCCCAGAATTTTTTTGACTATTGCCTCGTTCTCCCGCGCCCGCGAGACGAGAACGTCATAAACCTTCTGAAGCAAGGCACAGTCACCCGTCTGCAAGCTGGTAAGCACGTTTTGAAGAACTGGCCTTAGCATTTTCAGATCAGACTCATACAAAAGCGTTTTAGAAGGGTCAAGACTCTTGATCATCTGGTCGACAGTGTGCGTCTTGAGTTCCTCGGTCATATTCTTCATCGCGTAGTGGTTGGCCAGGAAACCTTCCATCAGTATGGGCAGGCGGCGACAGGTAAGGTTTTCGGCCACGGAGGAAACGGGCAACAGCAGGACAAGCAGCAGAACTAGGAACAACTTGCGGAAACAGACCAAGCCCCCCCCTTTGCTGCCGAAGTTAACTCTGTGGCTACGATAATTGTCCCCGGCGGTGTTTCGGAAGATATTTTCAACGCTTCTATCGTACATGCTCCGGTCCTCTGTTCTTCCCATGCCGCGCTTGGGCATGGTTGTTCATTCTCTTACTCTGTTTGAGATATCCTGCATTTGTGACGATAAAAGGGTGGATGTGTTCTGTCAAGGAAAAAGGGTAATTGCCTGCGGTTGGAGTTGAGTGGTGCCTATACAGAGGGTTAAATGGGGCATAGACCACGTGAACGGGATGAGTTTACAATGAAATGTTTACAAAGGGAGGGTCAAAAAAGGCATTAGAACCATCTCCTCCCCCCAAAAAGGCGTCTTTAAAAAGAACATAGATGCCACGATCTAACCGACACTTCATTTCGAATCACAACCGGCATAGTACTTATCGATACTCTGCCTTATATGGACCATTTTGCCCCAGAAAAGAGGCTTTTAAGGCAAAATATGGACCAAAAATAGAATGTTTATCTTGATATTCAAAGGGGGTTGGTTTAGTCCGACCCCCCCCAACCCCCAAACCTTCAAACCCCCCCAAAAAAAATCAAGGGAGCTTCGATTAATTTTATTGCTTGAAGTTGATAACGTGTCACGCTATTATAAGCGTAATGATAAAAACATTTAGAAGCAAAGAAACTGAGCGGCTGTTTGCCCGCCTGCTATCGAAACATTTAGGTAAAATAGGGACAGCGCCTATTTTCTAACCAGTCTTTCCTAAAATATATAGGCGCTGTCCCTATTTTAAAGGGGATTTTTTTTATGCTCCCACTAGAAAGGCTGGTCCATTTAGCAGTTCCGATAAAACCCCATTTTTTGAAATAACAGATGGGGTTTTTGTTTTGAGGCGGAATCAAAGGGAAGAGGAGGATCGGGTTAAATCAAAACCAGTTGGACAAATGAATGGAAATGGGTAGTTTGTAGACTGGGTTTAAAACTAAGAGTCAAGAGCAGAACTGCCTTATTCATATTATTAACCCTAAAGGTTAATTATTTTCTTGACAATGAACGGACCTGATGTTAATTTCATTTAAAAAGAAACAAGACCAGAAAACCTTTTCGAGTGAGAAAGCCTTGATTAAGGCCTTTGGACAAGAACAGGCACGAAAAATTACCCAACGTTTGTCTGAGATTCAGGCCGCCGATAACCTTGAAATACTGCGCACCCTCCCCCAAGCTCGCGCCCATGAATTAACCGGAAACCGTAAAGGCCAGATTTCTTTAATGTTAAGCAACCATACCGATTGATTCTTCTTCCGGATCATGAAGATCGTTCTCGGAAAGAGGATGGTGGTTTAAACTGGCAAAAGATTACTAAAGTCAAGATATTAGGAATTGAGGATACCCATGGATAATAAAGCCGAACAATCGTTTCAACCTGATTATGCCGTCTCCCCCGGTGAAACCCTGAAAGAGACCCTGGAAACGATCGGCATGAGCCAGGCGGATTTGGCGGAGAGGACAGGGCGCCCCAAAAAAACCATCAATGAGATCATTATGGGAAAAGCGGCTATTACCTCGGAAACGGCCCTCCAATTGGAGAGGGTGCTGGGCATCCCGGCTTCTTTCTGGAACAACCTGGAACGTAACTACCAGGAGAGACTGGCCCGGATCAGGGAAGAGCATTCCCTGAAAAAACAGGCCGATTGGTTAAAAGAGTTTCCTCTGGCGGCCATGGCAAAAATGGGCTGGTTAAAAAAAGAAGATAACCCGATAACAATGCTGCAGGCCCTTTTGAATTTTTTTGGGGTAGCCGGCGTCAACGAATGGAAGGGGGTTTGGGAAAAACCTCAAGCGGCCTACCGCGACTCAAAGGCCTTTCAAAGTAATCCGGCTGCCGTGGCCGCCTGGTTGCGCATGGGAGAGATTGAAGGACAGAAGATGGAGTGTCGGACTTTTGAACCGCGTTCCTTCCGGGCAGCCTTACAACAACTTCGATCCTTGACCCAAAAAAATCCCGAGGTGTTTGAACCGGCCATGAAGGAACTTTGCGCGGGAAGCGGGGTGGCTCTGGTCTTCATCCCGGAACTCCCGGGAACCCGACTTTATGGGGCCACTCGTTGGCTGAAACCATCGAAGGCCCTTATCCAGCTCAGTTTGCGAGGCAAAAGCGATGACCATCTCTGGTTCACCTTTTTTCATGAAGCGGGGCATATTCTTCTTCATGGAAAAAAAGAAGTCTTTATTGAGGCCCAGGGAAATGGCCGACAGGAAACCGAGAGGATCTCCAAGGAGAAGGAGGCCGATCTTTTTGCCCAGGAAATGTTAATTTCCAAAGAGGCTTATAAAAATTTCCTAACCGGAAACGACTACGGCCCGGACAGGATTTTGGGATTTGCGGAACAAATAGGAATTGCCCCGGGGATTATTGTGGGCCGGCTCCAGCATGATAATATCATATCCTTTTCACAGGGCAATAAACTTAAAAAACGGTTTCGATTTTCTGAAAAATAATCGGGATTAATAAGAATAAGCCGGTCCATGAAGCAAGCCGACAAAACCCCGTTTTTTGAAAATGAGATGGGGTTTTTGTTTTGGAGCTTAAGTTGAATTTTGCGACATCAAATTCGACTTGTGGGCTCCTCGAAAGTAATAAGTGTTGGCAAAAAAAAGTCATTTGAGGAGGATCTCGGTGGAAGAAAAAGATTTAATCCCGCAGGAGTCATTGAAAGTAAAATCTTTCTTATAAGAGGCAAAAAGGTCATGCTTGATCGTAATTTGGCTGTTCTCTATGGGGTTACAACGGGGAATCTTAATAAGGCGGTCAGGCGGAATTTGGATCGGTTCCCTGAGGATTTCATGTTTCAATTGACAAATCAAGAAGTTAAAAACTTGATCTTCCAATTTGGAACATCAAGATGGGGAGGCACCCGAAAATTACCATATGCCTTCACAGAAAACGGAGTAGCCATGCTCTCCAGCATTCTCAATAGTATAAGAGCTATTCAGGTGAATATCCAGATTATGAGAACTTTTACTCGACTGAGGGAGATCATGGGTTCCCACAAAGACCTGGCCAGACGTCTGGATGACCTGGAGAAAAAATATGATGGCCAGTTCAAGATCGTCTTCGAAGCTATCCATCAGCTCATGGCCCTGCCCACGAAACCCAAACGAAAAATCAGTTTCGATCTCAAGGAGAAGCAGGCCCGCTATGGGAAGAAAAACCGTTCCGGTAAATAAGGGGGGAGGATTGACAGCGCAGGATCGGGAGAACAGAAAACCAATTGGACAAATGAGTGGAGATAAGAAGTTTGCCGATTGGTTTTAAACTAAGAGTCAAAAGCAGACCCGTAAAATATATGAGGGGAATAAGTTGTTTTTGTACCAGCGTCCCCTCCTCCATGATGTTGAAATTGCAGACTATCATGAAATTTGCTCCCATCCACTCCGGCGAGATATTGTTGGAAGAATTTCTAACGCCCCTGGGGATCAGTCAATATAAATTGGCCAAGGACATCAGTGTACATCCGCGCCGAATCAATCAGATCGTTCATGGAAAACGCTCCATAAGCGCGGATACCGCCCTGAGGCTCTCTAAGTATTTCGGGCAATCGGAAAGGTTTTGATTGAATTTGCAGGCCCGGTACGACCTTGAAATGGAAAAAGACAAACTCGAAGGCCGTCTCGATCATGAGGTGACGGTCCTTGATGTCGCCCAATTAGCCTTATCACTAAAGCAGAATGATAAGATTATAGACCGGCCCCCAACTTCGTTGACGTGGGTACCTCTGCCCCCTTTTATTTATAACTCTGGGCCCTGGCTGCCATTTTCTTCATGATGTTGGCGACAACCAGATCCTGGGACAACTTTCTGCCGGCGGACATGGCCGGCGAGAATCGCCGGATAAACTCTACCTCTTCCGTCGTTGGCGCCTCGGTTTGGCTTAGATCAGGGGCGATTTTAAGGTCCCAGGGGACCTCCTTCCGGATATCTTCAACTTTAACCTCGGAATGAATTTGAGCCAGGTACATCTCTTTGGTGATCTTATCAAACCTGAATATCCCCTGAGTGCTGATCAGCATCGTCGGCCCCGACCCTTTGGGAAAAGGATTAAGCGACAGATAGAGATACGCGGAGAGTCGGGGGAGACCATCCCAATTTAATATTTTGGGGTTAAATTAAAAATACGGTGGCCTCCGATTTTCACCATCAAAAAATCTTTATAAGATGTGACCTATGTTTTGTATCATCCTAATTCGGTAGTGGGTCAGTTCCCTCCAAACTGACCTACTACCCCCAATCCCTAAGGCTTGACCGCCGTTTGATGTTCGAGGTAAGATAACAATAAAGTTGTATAAAAATTGATCCTTGGCTTTTCCAGCGTTCAATTAAACATCAGGAAAGCCTCAGGAGCCCTTATGCTGAAAAAAATAATGGTCGGGGCCTTTCAGGCCAACTGCTATATCCTGGGCCATCCCGAAAGCCGGGAAGGGCTGGTGATCGATCCCGGGGCGGAGCCCTTGCGCATCATACAGGAGATTACCCGGAGTAGTCTGAAAATAATCTATATTCTGATCACTCACACGCATATGGACCACGTTGGAGGGGTTGGAGAACTCCGTCGGATCACCAAGGCACCGGTCCTTGTCCATGTTCTTGATGCGCCGGGATTGGGGGCCCGGCCGGATGGGACCCTCACGGACGGGCAGGAGATCACCCTGGGGACTTACCGGATAAAGGTCATTCACACTCCCGGACATTCTCCGGGAGGGGTTTGTTTTCAGGCTCCGGGGGCGGTCTTTACCGGGGACACCCTCTTCGCCGGGTCCATCGGCCGGACTGATTTCCCCGGAGGTGATCATCAGGGATTGATTCAAGGGGTGGTCGGGAAAATCTTTCCCCTGGGAGACGACCTGCGGATCTATCCGGGGCACGGCCCGGCCTCGACCATCGGCCGGGAGCGTCAGACCAATCCGTTTTTCAGAGGGTTTTAAATTGCGAATACAGCCGTGGACAATAAAATTTACCCGACGGTCCTTTGATCAAAAGTATAATTAAGTGCTGCCTAATAATAGCAAGGTATCGTTAAAATGGACCAGAAAGATTTTAAAAAAGGAAAAGCCGGGAGGCTTATCAATGGAACTCAAGGTCTCGATCATTTCTGTCAACTCCCGGAGATATGACGGGCCGCGGTCCAGCCTCCGATATAGCATTCAGCCAGGTTGCCCGCGGCCAGATAGAGGTGCCCCCAGATACCGCCGCATTCACCGGCCTCGTAAAGCCCGGGGATGGGGTCGCCGAAAGCATCCAGGACCTGCCAATGTTCGTTATGAACCGGCCCGCCCTGGGTGTTGGAAACAACGGGCCAGACCTGACCGTAATAGAAGGGGGGGGTGACAATGGGCATCATGGTTTCCGGCAATCGTCCGAAATTCTCATCGACCTTTTTCTGACAGGCCTGGTTCCAGACCTTGAGGGTTTCTTTTAAAGCGGCGGGGGCGATACCCATTTTCAAAGCCAAATCTTCAACAGAATCGGCCTTTGTCAGTATCCCCGATTCCACTTCTTTTAAATTGTCGTCACTCCAGTCATAGGCGATCTTCGGATCGTTATAGGTGGGCAGGGAAAGGGGATAGCATTTCCGCCCTTCTTCATCAAAGATCAGATAAGAAGGGACCCTGGGAAAATTCTGGGAAACCGTATCCAAATACAGCATCTCCAGATGACCGGTGTCCTGCAGGTAAGGGGGGTATTCGTTCATATAACGACGGCCCTTTTGATCGACCAGGATCCAGCACATATTCCCGTTCCGGCTGATGGGAATCACCGGCGACCAGTCGGTCAGGCGGGCGGTGCGCAGACCAAAAGGATAGCTCGGGTCGGTATGCCGGAAACCGTAAGTCCCATGGATCGCATTCATATGCCAGAGGGCGGCGCCCGCCTTTTGGGCCATTCGGATCCCGTCGCCCGTATTGCCGAGAAAAGCGGCGGAGAGAATGGGAACATTGGCGATAAATTGTCTTTTCATCTCCTCATTTGCTTCAAATCCGCCGCAGGCCAGGATCACTCCTTTCCGGGCTTTGATGGTCAATTCACTCCCTCGATGGCTGGCGGCTACCCCGATAACCTGATGGCCATCCCCGGTGATCAGGCGCCGGACGGCTGTTCCGGTCATAACCTGAATGCCCCTTTTCTTAATATTATCCTCGATCACCTTAAAATGACGCTTTCCGCCGCGCAGACCCCTGGCCTGGGGATAGTTGTTTGGTCATCAAAGCCCGGGATGGATTTGAATTCAAAAAAGCCGAGGTCCCGGTACCCGGGGAAGGGATAATTCCCGGGGTAAAAAATGTTATTGACTGCGGCCCGGTTGACGGCGGCCAGTTTTTGCATATAGGATTCAACTTCGGTCAATCCCCTGGCAAAGGCCCTTAAGACCGTATCCGGGGTCGTCCCCCCGCAAGTAGCTTTCAAATAAGAAAAGGCACTTTCCGGATTAGAGGCGACCCGGACCCCTCCGCCCGAACAGATGCTGATCCCGCCGGGCATGGGCATCTTTTCCAGGATCAAGGTCTCAAGCCCCAGATCATTGGCCTCGATAGCCGAAATCCCGCCGGCTAATCCGAAGCCGGCGATAACGATGTCCGTTTGCAGGTCCCAGTTTGTATACAATTTTTTTCGCCTATTTTTTATTTATCCAGGAATTTTGATTAACAGATAATGTCGTTCAAGGTTCAAAGTTCAACGTTCAAGGTTTTTCAAAAAGCCAAGACGAGGTTAAGGGATACATTATACATTTTCCCCTAAACTTTGAACCTTGAACCTTGAACTTTGAACTATTATCCTTTGCCCCTTAAATTTTTACACACTCATACACCTTATTTCCTATTTCCTTGAAACGGTCAAAGGCGGTGTTCATGCCTGTCATCCTATTGGTCAGGAAGGCCACGGAAAGTTTAAGGTCCGGGTCGGCCCAGGCGACGCAGGCACTGCCGCCGGCGTGACCGACAACTCTCGGGTTCAAGCGGTCTCCATAAATTCGAGGGGTCGTTCCCACTATAAAACCCAGACCCCAGCGAATGGGAAGGGTAAGACGGCGGTCATTCACTTCAGGTGGATTTTGGGGTTGAGCGGCTTTTTCCTGGGTTTGTTTGCTGAAAAAAGTTCTTGAGGCATAGGTCCCTTCGTAAGCCAGGATATTCATAAGGTGCGCCAGATCTCTGGCCGTGGCTACGCCTCCAACCCAGGCCAGGGGCAGGCTCATGCCTTCAGGGGTATTCAGAAAATCGCTGAAACGGGCCCGGGTATCCTGCCTTTCACGAACACCACCCTCGACCATCATCTTGGCCATTCGAGAAAATTCCCCGGGCGGCAAGCCTATGAAGATGTTCTTCAAACCAAGTGGTTTGATGACTTCCTCTTCAATAAACCGGCTGATGTTTCGTCCCTCCCAGCGATAAACCAGTTCATCCAGGACCCAGCCGAAAGTGGCCGCGTGGTAGCCGTTGGCCGTTCCGGGGGGCCAGATCGGTTCCATGGCTTCAACCGCGGCGGCGACGGCCTTGCGGTCCCCCAATTTATCGGGCGGGATCATGGGGCCGTCCGGGATTCCGGCGCTATGGCTCATAACCTGGGCGATAGTGATGGATTGTTTGCCTTTGGTCCCGAACTTCGGCCAGTGTTTGGCTACCGGGTCTTCAAAAGCAAAATGGTGCTTTTCATAAAGCATCAACATGGCTATCGTGGCCAGGGCCTTGGTGGTGGAGCGTATCTGATAAAGGGTCTGGTTGGTGACAGGCCGCCCTCCAGGTGAGTCCAACCCACCGACCAGCTCTATCACAAGTTCATCCTGGTAATAAACACATAACTGGGCGCCTGGATGAAGACCGTCCTTGATCATCTTTTCAAATTTTCGTGTCAACTCATTGATCTTGACTTGATTCATTTTCCCAACCGGCTTTTTTTCTTGACTGGTGGTTAGCGACATCTCTTTCTCTTTTCTTTGGGGTGAAATTTCCGTACTAAAACCATAGCCGGCAGAAAGCCCCAAGGTCGCGGTCGCTGAGGCCGCTCCAAGTTTCATAAATTGACGTCTAGTCAAGGTGTTCATGGTCTGCCTCTCCTTTTTTCTCAAATCACATTCTCTGATTCAAGCCGGTTGATTTCTTCCGGAGAAAGCCCCAAAAAATCACCGTAAATTTCCCGGTTGTGTTCACCCAGACGGGCGCCGAGAAATTCAACCCGTCCCGGCGCTTTGGCCAGCTTGGGAAATATTCCCGGGATCAGGACCTTTCCTTTCTCCGGGTCTTCAAAAGACAAGACCGCCTCCCGCTCCAGCATGTGGGGGTCGTTGGCCAGTTCGGCAATATTCCTGACCAGATCAGCCGGGACTTCCCCATCATCTAAAAGTTGGAGTCCTTCCGCTGCGGTAAATCCCATGACCCACTCTCCGACAATTTGATAGAGTTTTTCCTGATTCTGGATTCTGGCAAACTTTGTCGAATAAAGGGGATCCTGAAGCAGCTCCGGTTTATTCATGACTTTGACCAGTTTCTGGAAAAGAGGGTCCGTCCCGGCGTTGATCACCAGGATCTTTCCATCTTTAGTTGGAAAATTGTCTGCCGGAACGACTCCGAGGTTTCGATTCCCGGTTCGTTCCCGTACGGTTCCGGTCAGGCTGTAATCCATCAAGGCCGACTCTGAGGACCGGAAGGCCGCCTCGGCCAGAGTGACATCGATGACCTCCCCCCCGCTATGGTTCACCGCCCGGTTATAGAGGGCCATCATGATACCGAAAGCATTTAAATAAGCGGTCATATAATCGACCATGGCATAGCCGGAACGCACAGGAGGTTGGTCCGGATACCCGGACACATAGGTCATTCCGGCAAAGGCACTGGTATTGCGATCGAACCCCCCCTTTTTACGGTAGGGGCCGGTTTGCCCATAAGCCGACACCTGGGAAATGATTAAATTCGGATTGGTCCGATGGAGATCTTCCGGACCGATTCCCAGGGCCTCGGCCTTTCCGGGTCTAAGGTTCAAGAGGACCACATCGGCTTTTTCCGCCAGCCGGTGGGCCAGTTTTACGCCCTCGGGGGTCTTCAGGTTCAGGGTCACGGCTTTTTTGTTGCGCCCTTCATTGAGCCATCCGAAATGCCTTCCGTCTTGGACAAAAGGCAGTCCACGGGTGGGGTCGCCGACTTCAGGTCGCTCCACCTTGATAACGAAGGCTCCGAAATCCCCTAAGAATGTAGCGGCCACCGGGGCGGCCAATAAAGTGGCAAAATCAATGACGACAATGCCTTCGAGCGGTAATCTGGACATATTTTCTCCTATGGATTAAAGGTATAAGGTCCAAGGTGTAAGGTCTAAGGAAAACCGTACAACCTAACCTCTGGGAGGCGGGCTGGGGGTATGAAAACGGTTTCTCCGAACTCTGAACACCGAACTACTAGAACTAAGTCTTTTCCTTTGCTTTGGCCATGGGATTGCGGTCCATGCAGGGCACATCGAACTGACAGAAAGCACAGCCCACCGGGTAGGATACAACAATAGTTCCTTGCACATTGCGTTCATGGGGTTTCAATATTGGGCGGAACCGCTGGTTCATTTCTTTGGAAACGACCACCCCGTATTCCCGGCATTTGACTTTATCATGGCCTTCAGCCGTTATGGCCCCTCCGGGACAGCGCTCTTCGCATTTACGGCATTCGCCTTTGGTATAAAACAGGCAATTGGCGTAGGGTTCATCACTTCTTCGGGGTGTTACGGTCAAAGGGGCATCAGTAATCACCGAGGTAACGCGTATATTACAGCCGGCCTCGGTGATCAGCCCTTCATGGAGACTGAAGGTGCCCAACCCGGCGGCAAAGGCGATATGACGTTCGGACCAGAGGGAATAGAATTGAGGAGGTTTATCCTGGAGCCGGAGTTGGAAGGCCGGGCTGAGCATCCCGGCGGTGGCCCTGTACCCTTGTCCCTGAAAATAGGCGACTGTTTTTCGAATCACATCCTTCATGAATTCATTGGCAAAATTTCGACCGACGCAATAAATTTCAGCCGGCATCATAGGCCTGCTTTCGCTCTCACCCCGGATGTGTTTTATACTCTCAGCCCTTATCCGTTTGACGTAAGGAAAGATAATCGAAAGAATACGCAGACGGCCGGCGGTATCTTCCGGTTTCCTTAATCCGTCAGCGGTCCAGACTTCCAGCGGGGTCAGATGTTCCGGGGCTACCACTTCTTTATATTTTTCGAAAATGGGGTCATCCCCCCGGGAGACTCCAATCAGGGGAGGGTCGAAGATGCGGTCACCCCCGAATCTTTCGGGCAGGCGATTCAATTCGCCGGTCAGAAACAGGTCGGTTAAGAATCGGTGAACTTTCTCATTCATAAGCATCCTTCCTTCAATTGAACGATTTGGCTTATGCCTTTCTTCCGGAAAGGAACAAAAATCAGGGAAATCCTGTAAATCCTGTCTTTAAAACTATAGGCTTTTATCAGAAAATGACCCGGCCGTGGGTCTTTTCAAATAGATGGGCCAGATCCATCCGGACCTTGAAATCGGCTACGTCTCCGATTTTAAGCAAAACATGGGGATCGAGGCGGGCGATCAGGGTCTCCTGATTTTCCGGCCGGATGTAGACCAGCTTTTCCGAGCCCAGAGGTTCGATGACCCAGACCGATCCCTTGAAAGAGACCCCGGGAGCCGCCTGATCAGCGAAGTTGCTATGGATGATATGTTCCGGCCTCAGGCCCAGACTGACCTCCTGGCCCACCCGGTCCTTTAGCTTCAGGGCTTTGTCTTCCGGGATTTTCAAGTTCATTCCCGGAGACACGACGTAATATTGTCCCTGATCCTGGCTGATTCGACAATCGATAAAGTTCATGGCCGGTGAACCGATGAACCCGGCCACGTACTGATTGGCCGGGTTGTCATAGACATTCTGGGGTGTGTCCACCTGCTGAATGACGCCGTTGTTCATGACCACGATCCGGTCGCCCATGGTCATGGCTTCCATCTGGTCGTGCGTGACATAAACGGTGGTGGTCTTGAGCCTCTGATGCAGGCTGAGCAGCTCGGCCCTCATACTGATCCTGAGCTTGGCGTCCAGGTTGGACAGGGGCTCATCAAACAAAAAGACCTTGGGGTCGCGGACGATGGCCCGGCCCAGGGCCACCCTCTGCCGCTGGCCGCCTGAAAGCTCGTTCGGCTTCCGGTCCAGTAATTCCCCCATCCCTAACAGACCCGCGGTCCGTTCCACGATCTCATTGATTTTCGGTTTGGGAACCTTTTTCAGTTTAAGAGAAAAGGCCATGTTGCTTCGGACGTTCATGTGCGGATACAAGGCGTAATTCTGAAAAACCATGGCAATATCCCGCTTCTTTGGCGCCACTTTGCTTACCGGTTTTCCGTCGATATAAATTTCCCCCGAGGTGATGGTCTCCAGACCGGCGATGCTTCTTAAAATCGTGGTCTTGCCGCAGCCGGAGGGACCGACCAGGATAATGAATTCACCATCTTGAATATTCAGGGAGAAGTTTTCCACCGCGACCACTTCGCCGAATTGTTTCCGGACATTTTCTATTTTCACATCAGCCATTAGCTTTACCTACTTCCTGCCCCCCAGGGCTATGCCCCGGGAGAAATATTTCTGGTTAATCAGAATAAATATGATGACCGGAAGAGTGATCAAAACCGCCGCGGCGGACAGAGGACCGAAATCCAGGCTGTTGTCGGCCAGGAAATTATAAACGATCACCGGCAGGGTTTTGGAGCGATAACCGGAGAGGACCAGGGGAAAAAGAAAGATGTTCCAGGCAAACATAAAACCCAGGGTGCAGACGGTGATAATTCCGCCCTTGACCAGAGGGATGACCATGCGGAGAAAGGCCCCGGTATGGGAACATCCGTCCAGCCAGGCCGCCTCCTCAATCTCCTTGGGCACATCTTCGAAAAAGCCCAGCAACAACCAGACGGTAAAAGGGATCAGGTAGGTCAGATTGGAGAGAACCAGCCCGATATAGGTATCGTACAATCCCAGGCGCTTGAAAATAATATACCAGGGCAGGAGAAAAATAATCCAGGGGGCCATCTGGGTGAAGAGGATGGCAAAAGAAAGCCATTTCTGCCTCCAGCGGGCGATAATGTAAGCGGCCGGCAGGGCGACGATCAGGTTGGCCGCCAGGGTGAGCAGGACGACGATGGTGCTGTTTTTAAAGGCATTTAAAAAATCCCCTTCGGTAAATACCTGTTGGTAGTTCTCAAAGGTGGGAGTAAAAATCAGCTTGGGAGGCATGGATTGAGCCGCCTGGGGGTCTTTCAGGGACATCAACACCACCCATAAGAATGGGAAAATGAAGAAAAGGATGGCCAGGAGGCAGGCTATCCAAAAAAACAGTTTGGAAATTATTTTTTTTAATAGATACAGACTCATCAGTAACTCCAGCTCCTTTCCCTGTACCTGAACACGGCCAGACTGATGGCCAGAATGACCAGAAGCAAGAATAAGCCCAGGGCGCAGGCGTAGCCATAGTTCATGGCGGTAAAGGCCTGGTGATAAATCATCAGGTTCAGGGTCTCCGAAGCCCTCATAGGACCGCCCCTGGAAATGACAAATATTTCGTCGAAGACTTTGAGATTATGAATCAAGCGCAGGATGACCACTAAAACGATATACGGCTGCATCAACGGCAGGGTGATTTTAAAAAAGACCTGAACCCGCGAAGCCCCGTCGATGACAGCGGCCTCATAAGGGTCTTTGGGCAGATTTTTTAATCCGGCTAAAAGAACCAGCATCATAAAGGGCGTCCAGTGCCAGACATCCACCATAATCAGGGTGGGCATGACCGCGCTCGAACTCGTCGCCCAATCGCTGGGCGGCAGCCCAACCACGGAAAGCAAATAATTCATAACCCCCATCATCGGATTTAGTATCATCACCCAAACCAGGGACATGGCCACCGGTGTGGCAATGATGGGGAAAAGCATCAGCATGCGCACGATGGATTCGCCTCTGAACTCCCGGTTGAGCAATAGGGCCAGGGCAAAGCCCAGAATAAATTGTCCGGCCAAAGCCCCCAAGGCAAAATAGAGCATCAGCCAGACCGCGTTCCAGAAATGATCGTCCTGAGTAAAGGCCCGGACGAAATTGGCCAGACCGATAAAGGTCCTGGGTTCCTGGGTGATCAGGCTCCAGCGGGTCAGGCTGAGATAAAGCAATTCGATAAGCGGATAAAGGAAAAGGGCCAGGGCGATGAGCAGGGCCGGTAAGGGAAAGAGAAACCGGATATTCCGATCAAAGGTTTCAAAGATCAGGGTAGTAAGGGGTTCTTTTTCATTATGGCCACCCCGGCCCGGTCCGTTATTAATAGCCACGTTCATATTTTTTTCCTCCGGGGGCCGCGGATAAAAATCCGGCCCCCGGTTTATTAAGCATAATTATGGGGTCTTCTTCATAATCTCTTCAACCTGTTTCACCGTCTCGTTGGCCGCTTTCTGAACATCGCCTCCTTCATAGGCGGTGAAAATCATTCTGGCCAGGTAAGGACGGGCCTCATCGAAGGCCGGAATGGTCAGTTCAAAGTCAACGATCCCTTTCTGGATGCCCTCGTATTGAATCTTGGATAGCTCGGGATATTTATCGGCTGCCTTGAATTTCGGATCCAGCCAGGATGATTTTCTGGAGGTGGGCAGCATCTTAAGCTGATAAGGGAGGGATCGGGTCTTGTCGGTCATGAATTGGACTAACAGCCAGGCCGCTTCTTTTTTCTGGGAGTAGGCGCTGATGTGGTAGCAGTTGGTGGGCAGCAGCATGGTCTTATACTCAGGTTTTGCGGGTGGGAAGTAGGTGTAGCCGAGCTTGCCGGCCACCTTGGATTGTTTAGGATTTTCGAGCACCATGTCGGCAAAAATAGAGATTTCCACGGTCATGGCCGCCTTGCCCTGGGCTATGGCCCCGATCACTTCCTGCCACCCGAGTGTACTGGCCCCCGGCGGTCCATAAGTCTTGAGCAGGTGCCCATAAAATTTCAGGGCTTCCACCGCCTGGGGAGAATTGAAGACAGGCTTGTTTTTTTGGTCAAGCCAGCTGGCCCCATTGGACCACAGGAAATTGGAAAAAGGGGCCGAGTTTTCTTCATTCATCCTGGCCACCCAGCCATAGACATCGATCTTTCCGTCGCCGTCCGTGTCCAGGGTCAGTTTTTTGGCCGCTTCCTCGAGTTCTTTCCAGTTGGTGGGCACCTTGACCTTGTATTTTTCAAAAAGGTCCTTGCGATACATCAGGACCATGGGATTCATGCTGGTGGTAATACCGATGGTTTTCCCGTCAACAATGGACCGCACCTTGGGGAATATGTCGTTATAATCATAATCAGAGCTGGTCAAGGCGGGATTTTTAAGGAAATCATCCAGGGGGAAAAGCCAGCCGGCCCGGTAAAACTCCAGGTTGGTTTTCATCATTCCCCCAAAAACATCCAGGTCCTTGTTCTTGGCCGCCAGTTCCATGGTCAGCTTGCGACGCAGGGGGGCGGAACCGTAATGCTCATCGATGACCTTGATCCCGGTCTTTTTTTCAAATTCTTTGAAAAATTCCAGGGCCATAGGGGTAAAGGCGCTTTTGGACAGCACCGCCCGGAGGGTTGTGCCTTCATATTTACGCCAGTTGATGTCCGCGGCCTGAGCCAGCGATGTAATAACAAAAACCGACAGGAGCAGAATCGGAACCCCCATCTTAAATAATCCTTTTCTCTTCATGTCATCCTCCTCGAGCAAAATATACTGGCCGACAAACAGCCAGGTTAAGATTTTGAAATCGTTTAACCCCGAGTCTTACTATGCAGACTAAATCTTTTAATTTCATTCTCCAAGTCGATGGGAAAATTCTGATTGGAAAGGGTTTTCTTTTAAATAGAAAAATATTATAAGCCCTTTGACCTGACCCATCAAGTGGAAAAAATAAAGATATTATCACTACATTAGGGGCCCTAATACCGGTCCTTGAGACGTTTTTCAGATTCGGTAAAAACTGCTTTTTGGTACAAACAAACCGGAGGGTTTTTAACCTCCGGCTTGTTTGTACTTCTTATTATGTGGAACTGCTCCACTGGTTAAGGAATGAGCATTTCCAAAGTCTCTTGGTAGGCCCTGGCCACGGGTTCCAAAAGTTCGGGACCGGTAACATTGAGCAGATCTTGGGTCGAGTGATGAAATTCGTGTGCGTAGGAAATGCCGAAAACATTAGTATAATTATATGGAGGATTAGACACCGCCGTTAAATCCCCGTAGAATATTCTGGAGTAAAATCCAGCCCAAGGGCCTACCTCCGGCTTTTGAAAATTGGCTATAACTGCATTTCCCAAGGATGCATCCCCTTTGTATTGGAAAAGCCTGAAATCCATATGGTCGGTCGGGACCAGGACACCGTCTTCCAGTACATATTCGTACATGGCTTGCCAGGCCCCCAGGTGGGCCCAGGCAGAGGTATTTTCCGGCCCGGGTGCGATAGCGCTTTCCAGATAATGGTTTATTCCAAGACCGCCTATTTCATGCCCGCTGGTGGCTGTGAAGATCCAGGTGGTATCCTTGGTATTATGAGCGGCCCATTCAGCGAGACCCAGGAAAAAGGCGACCCCCGCCCCTCTCTCGCCCGCACAGGTAAACCAACCGCTATAAGGGGTGCTGACCACCAGCACTTTGCTTCCAGGACCTCGGTCCAGAGTGCCGATAACGTTCAGAGCCTTGGCCTGATCATCATATATCCCGGTTGAAACCACCCTTACCTGGGATTGATTCAGGATCGCCGTATCCAGGGCTTGTCGATCCCTGGCCATGGCGCTGACTACCGGAATCGGCCATTCATCCTGGGTTGCCTGCGTGGCATTCAAACCGATGAACTCATCCGAGGCGATGCTGGTTGTTCCATTGAAATAGGTCACCACGACCACGGCCACAGCCCCATTATTATAGGCCGTATTAATCATTGCCGTTAATGCAGGCGTGACGGAAAAGGTGGCAGGCGTTACATTGATTAAAAGATAGATTTTGCCATTTGCATTGTTTAGGTCATCGGTCAATAGCGCCTCGATTCCTCGGGGCGTTGTGGGTTTCGGCCACCAGACAGGGAAGGCCTCTATCTTTAGCGGATTATCGGGATGAGGTCGATTTCGGCTACCAGAAAAAGCATCAATTCCCCGGGTTTTATCAATGATAATTTCAGTCCGGAGAGGATAGAACTGACGTGTGGTCCACTCCTGCATTTGAATTGCATAACCGGCTTTTTTCAGCCGGTTTCGGATCCAAATGGCCGTGACCTTGTCCGTAACCGTGGCGGTACGGTGATCACCCAGATAGGAATAGTGAACCACATCCTTAAAAAGGGACTCTCCGGCAAGGGGATCTTTATCTTTGGCATAAAGCCCCTGGACCATAAAGACCGAGAGAAAGGAAAAGATTGTAAGACTGAAGATCATTCGTTTCATGTTAATCCTCCTTTTGAATAATAAGATGAAATAATAGACTTACTCCTTACCAGCTTCCAGGCTCACGATCAAACTCCGGCCGATTGCTGAGGAGGAGCGGTTTATTTTTTCATCAATCCCCACTTGCGATTCAAGGCCTCATGTTCGACTGCAGCCAGCTTTTTCCCGATCAGCTCAGGAGAATCGGCTTGGTACCGGTGAGCCCTGAAAATCTGAACATTCTTAACCCCTTTAAATTCGTGAACGAAAGGACTGTTCCATTCCCAGACATATTCGCCTTCTGTGGTGATCTCAAATAGGCGTCCGGCCACGATATGCACCGTCTTCCAAACGGCAACACTTTGGCCCTGACTTGTGAAAATTCAAGTGCTCCCATTTCCAGACTACTTGGCCGTCCCAATTCACTCTAATAGACCTCACAGTGGCATACCATTTGTTCAAAAACACATTGATCCGGTCGTTATACTTAAATGTTTGGTTCTTTTTGTTTATGTTGGAGGATATCACCATAGGTTACTTCCTCCGATCGTCAAATCCCCCCCTGCCCCCCTTTGCTAAAGGGGGGATAGGGGGGATTTATGCGTGTCCGAATGAATATCTTTGACGTTTTTTTATGCAACGTTTGGGTAGACTATATCGGCGGTACCTGTCGGTTGAGCCAGGCCGACCTCCGTTTCCACCAGCGCCTGCCCTCGGACCAGCAGGTTACCACACGGCAGGAGATAGCCCTATCCAGGCATGAACTTATCGGTCTGCCAGACATGAACAATCTATCCCTCTTCATCCAGCAAATAGGTGGCTTCCCCGCCAATGGGAGTAATAAGAGTAAAGCCCCCGGAAAACCTCCGGTCCTTGTAGGTCAAGCCTACAGGTCTAAATGGTGACCATCCCATGATTTCCTCATGTTATAGAAATTCAATAGCGAAGTCTTTTAGGGGTCATGGTTCGTTTACGGAACATTTCCATTTTTTGGATATCTGTTCGAATATAAACACTTGCCCCCAACAAAAGTACCCCTTGCTCATCCATAACCAGTCGATTTGCCAACATCAGAGGGCTCCCGGGAGGGATTTTGAGGCGGTCAGCAAGTTCACCCACAGCCAGAATGGCCTCATAGGTTTCTTTTATATAATCTACGGTCCTTCCGGTGATTCGTTCGAGGATTCGATATAAATAAATATCGGTTTGAGGATTGAACTCGGAAAGGACTTTTTCGGCATCCGGAGGCCTCATGTAACTGTGGACTAACGTTAGGGGTGTTTGTTCGAGCCAGCGGGTCAATTTAATACGGCTTAAAACCTTTTCCGATTCAAAGGCGGCGAGAATGGGATTTGATCGATCATTGACAATGGTTTCATGGGAGAACACTTCCACGTGGACAAGATCCGGAAAAGGGTAAGGTGGACTAATGCTGTCTACAACCCAGATCTCTTTCGCCTGGTAATAATCCACCGCCCAGGTCCCTTTTCCCGCTCTTCGCTCCAGATACCCGTTCCGTGTCAGGTATTCTAAAGTTTTTTTAACCGTGGAATGGCTGACAGAAAATTGTTCGCAGATTTGGCTTTCAGTGGGAATAATATTCCCCACCTTCCAATAACCGCTTTGAATATAACCCTGGAGTTGATCGGACAAGACTCGATAAAGAGCTTTGGATGACTTTCCCTGGTTGACAGGTCCCTTGTCAGGCATACTTTAGTCCGGATTTTTTTAATTTATACCTAATAATTAAAAATAAAATCTATATTAATAGGTATTAATATATGTAAAAAAGTTAATGTCAAGAATAAAATACCTTTAAATTTATTTTTTTGTTATTAAAATAATAAGTAATAATTGGAATTTTTCGAATAATCTTAGATAGTTCTCATCCAGAAAGGATATTTTCGGATGAGAACCATCAGCGATTAGCGGTCAGCTTTAGAAAAACCCTTTTTTAAAGCGCTTTTTCTGACTGCTATAAGGTAATATCTATCCGCTCCATCCGGAAACCCGAGGTTTCCGGATGGAAATTAGATAGATAATGATTCTAAAAACTTCTTATCTTTTTCCATGGCATAGACCCAGGAATTTCGAGACATGAGGCAATAGTCCTGGTCACAAAGGGTTTCAAGAATTAGAAGGTGTAATTTACGGGCTTCAACATGTTCAGGATCGTATTTAAAAAGGATATCGAGCACCTGCAAAGCCAATTGGGCCTTTCCCTGAATAAAAAGGGCTTTGGACCTGTCCAAAATGGTTTGGGCGCTGCCGATTATATTGAATATCTCGGCATTGACCTCCCGGTCCGGTCTGGGCAACAGGTGGGCCGGATTGTGATCATAATAACCATGGTACCAACGATAGATATTATAGACGGCAAATTCAGGCCGGGAGTAGACAAACTGAAGATATTTATTATTCTGAAGATGATCCGGCAATTTTATCCGGTGGATCATCTCCTCAACGGGGATATCTTTGTTTAAGCCGTCCACTACCTGATCATGAATGGAATAAATGGCTTCAATCGTGACATCAAGCAGCTCCCTGACCTCGGCGCCCTGATAAACGGCCCTTCCCCCATGGGCGATCAGCATTTCCGCTTCCTTGGCCCGCACGGCCTCCAGGGCCCGGGCCCAGGGCAGAGCAAAGCGGGTCGGTTTGAAGGGGTTCCCGATGTTGGGGAAGCCGGCGATAATCAGATCGCCGACGAAGACGGTTTTGATTTCCGGTACAAAGACCCAGACCGCATCATCCGTCTCGGCCCGGGCATGATAGAGCTCAAAGGTTTTGCCTCCCAGGGAGAAGGTCAGGGTATCGCAGAAGGTTTTCGTAGGGGAAACATAATTCCGGGGACGGTCCGGATTATAGGGTATGTTGAACTGGACCGAGGCGATCCTGGCCCGGTGCTCCCTGAGGATTTTGTATTTTTCAAAATCTTCCAGCAAAAATCGCTGGGCAATGATTTCCGGCTGTTGATCCAGAAAAACGGAGGCTCCACCCACATGATCGCCGTGATGATGGGTGTAGATGATGGTTTTGACCGGACCGCCGGTTTCCTGAATCTTTTTCTTCATTTGTTCAGCAATAACCGGCCCCGTCAGGGTGTCGATCAGCACCGTTCCCTCGGTCGTATTGATCCAGGAGGCGTTGGCAATGGGAATCTTGGCCACATAGACCTCGGGATGGGGATGCTCGAACTTTACATTTTGGGCATCAAGAACCTGAATGGCTTTATTCTTCTCAGGTATTTTGGCATCTAAGGCAACTGATTCTTCGGTCATTTTTATCCACCTTTCTTCGGTTATTACCTAAAAAATATTCTCTCTTTCTGATTTCTAATTCTTCTGGTCTCGACCTTCAACCACTTTAAACAATAATCTTTTCCTGAGAGAATCTTTGGATATTCTCCCAGGTGTACCCAAGCTCCAGCAGGACTTCCTCGGTATGCTGGCTGAACTCGGGGGCGGCTGTCCTGACTGCAGCCGGTGTTTCACTGAAACGGACCGGTGGAGCAACCACTTCCATGGGCCCGTAGTTTGGGTGATCCAGGGGAACAAAGTAGTCATTGGCCCGGGCATGAGGGTCATTGATGACTTCCAACAGAGTCTGAATGGGGGCTGAGGGGATCTCGGCAAAGACGGGTTTCCACTCCCCCAGCGTTTTGCTCATAAATCTTTCATCGAAAATCTGATACAAGGCCATGCGGTTTTCAGCCCTGGCCTCAAAGGTATTGAACCTCGGGTCCTGGATCAAATCCTCCCTCTCCAGGGCCCGGCAAACCTTGGGCCAGTATTGATCGGGCAGGAGACACATAAGAACGAATGCCCGCCCATCCTTCGTGGGGTACATGCCGACCAGAGGGTTCATGGAGTCCTCACGACCCTTGGGTTTGAATTCGGTAAATTCTTTTTTTTCCACCAGGGCCCCGGCTATGTCGAAGGACATCTGAAAAACCGCCAGATTAAACAGGGAGGTGTCCACCAACTGGCCAAGGCCGGTTTTCTCCCGGACGAAAAGGGCCGTCATAATCCCGAAGGCCAGCATCAACCCTCCGACATTGTCTCCAAAGGCCGGTCGAAAACCCAGGGCGTCCATGAGATAAGGTATCGCCCCCCGGGCCCAGTAGGAGACGATGTCATAACCCGGTGCATTCCGGTCCGGTCCTTTGAGGCCGTATCCGGTCAAACTGGCAAAGATGATCCTGGGATTTATTTTTTTAATCGTTTCATATTCCAAATGGAATTTTTCCAGTTCATAGGGCCTCAGATTGCTGATAAAGACATCCGCCTGTTCAATGAGCTTGTAAAGGATGTCCCGGCCCTGATCCGAAGCCAGGTTAAGGGTGATGCCCCTTTTATTGATATTATAATTTTCCCAGTTATAATTGATGAAAGAGGGGACCCCTCTCCCGGCGTTGAGCGGGTTGTCGGGCGTGGATTGAAAATAGCGAAAGGCATCGCCGGTAACAGGGCTCTCAACATGGATCACATCGGCTCCGAGATCAGCCAAAAGTCTTCCAGCCATGGGGGCTGCCGCCCATTGGGCGACCTCGATGATTTTTATTCCTTCCAGTGCCTTGGTCATGTTCCCCTCCTTTAGCACGAAAATAGAGTTTAAAGTCAAACGAGCTTTGTTTTCATATTTGGTGATGTCACGCCCCTACCGGGGCATGACGGTTTAACTTTTTTCCTCCGGCATTAAAGGTTTTACTATATTTAAAAATGCATCCGAGGTGTTTTCAAAATGCCGGGTTACGGTCATTTCAGAAATTTTGGCAAAATTTTCCCTTACCATTTCCGGGGTCACTATCCTGTCGGGATCGAATCGAATCCCTTCCCCTTCCATTAATTGAGATTTGGCGAAGAAACCGAGACCGGCGGTGATAATGTCTCCGGAGGTGGTGCAGAATTCTGAACATAAATAAGCCACCAGAGCGGTGACCAACTCCGGCTTCATGAATTTTTGCATTACCTCAGCAGGAAATATTCCTTCCCCGAGACGGGAGGCGGCCAACGGTGCCACGGTATTAATCAGGATATTGTACTTAGGGCCTTCCAGCTTTAATGAATTCATAAAGCCCACTAAGCCCATTTTGGCGGCGGAATAGTTGGTCTGTCCAAAATTACCCCACAAACCGGCTGAAGAGGTGGCCAGGATAATGCGGCCGTAATTTCTCTCCCTCATCAGGGGAAAAGCCGCTTTAGTGACATAGACCGCCCCCATTAAATGGACTTTGACCAACATCTCAAAATCAGTAAGATCCATCTTCAGGAAAGTTTTGTCCCGAAGGATGCCGGCGTTATTGATCAGGATGTCAAGCCCTCCGAAGTTTTCCCTGGCGCAATCAATAATTTTGGCGGCCTCCTCCGGTTCGGCCACGGAATTGTAATTGGCCACCGCCTTTCCCCGGGCGGCCTTGATTTCGTAGGCCACCTCTTGGGCCGGTGCCTGTGAACTTCCGCTGCCGTCGGGATCTCCACCTAAATCGTTGACCACCACGGAGGCCCCTCGACTACCCAGAAAAAGGGCGTAGTCCCGTCCTAATCCCCGGCCCGCGCCGGTAATAACCGCCACTTTCCCATCAAACCTGATGTCGTTCATCGTGGAATCCTCATTGAAAATTCATTTTTTTTATCCGACAGGATTTACCGGATTACCCGGATTTTTGTGCCTTTCCAGACGAAAGGCACAAATAAAATCGTTCTGCGGAGAAAGTCCCTTCAATCCGCAGGGGCAGGAATTAAGCTGCTCAGGATCACCACGTTCTGAGAAAAAAATATAAATCCTGTAAATCCTGTCAGAAAATATTTTCATTCTTTTTCCAGAATGATTACCGAACAGGCGGCTTCTTCAAAGCCGATCACGCCGCCGCCGTTTTCCTGCAAGGCCAGGGCAGCGCCCTTGACCTGGCGTTCACCGGCTTCTTCCCGAAGCTGGGTGACCAGCTCGTAAATCATGCCCAGGCCGGTGGCCCCAACCGGGTGACCTTTGCTGACCAAACCGCCGCTGGTGTTTATGGGTATTTCCCCTTCCAAAGAGGTCTGCCCTTCTTCCACAAACCGGCCACCCTGACCGATGGGGGCAAAGCCCATCATTTCCGCCTGATAGATTTCACAAAAAGAGGTGGCATCGTGAACTTCGGCCACATGGATATCGGAAGGTTTAAGACCCGATATTAAATAGGCTTTTTGGGCGGCGGCATAGGAAAGGGAGGGGTCATCGTAGGCGCGGTATTTTCCCCCGGTCAAGACACTGGCCCTGATTTTGACGGCACGATTTCGAACCTCCGCTGGACAACCTTTGAGATAGGATGCCGAGCAGAGGATGGCCGCCGCCGCACCGTCACCGATGGGAGCACACATGGATCGGGTCAAGGGATAACTGATCAGACGGTCGGCCAGAACTTGGTCTACGGTCATCTCAAACCGATACTGGGCCTTGGGATTCTTGGCCCCGAAATTATGGTTTTTGGCCGCTCCGACGGCAATCTGGCGTTGGGTGACCCCGTGCTTCCACATATAGTAGAGGGCCTGCATGGCATAGGTGTCCATAAAGAACGACCGGTCGGGACCGCTTTGAAAAGGGGTGCCGACGATTCGGCCGGCTTCCTCATAAACCGACACGGTTTCTTCCGTTGTCATCTGGTCCATCCCGCCGCTGAAGGACTGGAGCATCTGGGCCGCCTGTTCCGGAAAATAGAATTTATCCATTCCGACCGCCAAGACCACCTGGGATTGACCGGACAATATATCCTTCCAGCCGGAGTGAAAGGCCATAGAAGCGGTGGCACAGGCCCCTTCCACGTTGATGATGGGAACCCTTTCCGGGAAGAGCCCTTCCCGGACCAAGGGGATAAAAGTCACCTGACCTCGAATGGAACTCTGTCCGACAGCGGGCATGGCGCAATTTCCGAAATAGGCAAACTCGATTTCCGATCCGGTGGCCATTCCGGCATCCGCCAGGACACCCAAATAGACCTCGCGGGCCAGGTCGCGGTAGGTTTTATCCGGCCATCTTTTAAATTGGGTGGAATAGGCCCCTATAATATTGACTTCGTTCATGGTGTTATCTCCCTTTATTTCCGGGTTCAAGGGGCCAAGGAATTAAAGGTCCAAGGTCCAAGGTTTAAGGTTCAAGGTAAAGCCTAAAAGCGTATACTTAAGTCCGCACCACCAAACATGAAAATAGTTTTCGCCGAACGCCGAACGGGAAGCCTTCTTTTTCGGCCAACTGAGTTAATTCCCGGGATTTGAATTTATAAAGCATTTGCTCCGCTGACCCGGTGCCTCCATGGAGGACAAAAAGGAGTGGCCGGCCAACTGATGATAATTTGACAGGTTTATAGAGATAGTACTCCCGCTCTATCCCCTTAACCGTTATTTTTTCTTTAACCGGCTCCGCCGCCGGGGACATATGGGGAAGGCCGAGAAGGCAGAGCAACATGGATGTTATTAAAATCGCAATACGTTTCATATCTGTCTTATCCTTTTTTTCGGGTGGGCTTAAACCCGGTCGAAGAGCATCCGCTAACCGTGAAAAATCCGGGATTGGCATCAAACATCGTAAAACTGGTTATCCCTCAAGAAAGAGAGCAGGGTTTCAGTAAAAAGCTCCGGCACCTCCAACGGGGGACAGTGGGCCGCACCTGGCATCTCCGCAAAAGCGGCGCCCGCTATCCGGGAGGCCATTTCCCGTCCAAGGGAAATGTCAATCCCTTTATCCACCGTACCGTGGACCACCAGGGCCGGCACCTGTATCTCTTTTAATCTTCCGGATACATCAGGCCGGTAGCAGATGGGTTTGCCCAGATTGGCGATGCCCGCCAGGTCATATCCGGCCACTTCATTGATCCAGGAGCCCAACCAGGCGGGATGGGATTTCAGAAAAGTTTCGCCGAGCAACAGATCGGCAGCCTGCTGCCCCATTTCCGGCCCCCAGGCCACAGCTACCATATCCACAGCCTGTAGAAATCCCTCCCGCTTATCTTCCTCCCATAAGGTGTCCTGGGTGGAGACCAGTACGATTCCTTTGATCCGGTCCGGATATTTCAAGACGGTGTTCATGGTGACCATGCCTCCCATGGAATGACCGACCAAAACACAGGTTCTTACGTTTAGTTCATCCAGGGTCCGAATTACCCAGTCGGCCCACTGCTCCATGGTGGTGTTAGATCCAAAAGCTGTAGTTCTACCATGGCCCGGCTGCCAAAAGGCCAGGCAGCGCGCTTTTCTCTTAAGGGCTTCCATGGAATGGGCCCACATTTGGGGGGACATCAACCAGCCATGGAGAAAAACAATGCCCGTATCATCAAAATTTTCCAAAACATCTACCCGTCGGGATCCGTTAATGACCGTGGTCGTATTCTTTTCAGAAAGTTTGGTAAGGGGTGGTTTGCCGGCCGCCGCCGCCCTGATGAATCGCCCGGTAGCCGCCATAAACTTGTCCGGGGCTTCCTGGAGTACCATGGCCCCTCCGCCGGGGATGACCGCCATTTCCGAAGTTTTGATCTTGGCATTTAATTTCCTGACATGGGTGAGAGTAGGAAAGGATTGAAACGCCGGCGCCACCAACAAGATGGGTGTATTGATCCGATCCAACTCTTCCCCCGTTGCCGCTTCCTGTCGTATTGCTTTAACCCACTTTAATACCCGCTGGGTATCTAATCGACCGGCATCCGCCTTTAAACGTGCATCGACCAGGGCTTGAATCCTGTCGAAGTGCTGCTCGGCATAATCCGGGGTATGCTGGGTCAATAGCCAGTAATAGGTATAAAGCTCCAAATCTCCATGATCCAGGATCACTTTCAGAACATCATTGGCCTTTTCCATGGGGCGGCGCTCCTCCGGGAGATCAACCACCCCCATAAGCATGGCCGATTCAACCATATCAGGATAATCCACTACACATCGAAGCCCTACCAAAGCCCCACCGGTCCAGCCAAAGAGGTGAAAGCGATCATAATTCATTCCCTTGACCACGGAAACCACTCGATCGGCCATGTGTTTGAACAGATCCCTGGATGATTCGAACTTATCCAGGGATACCGCCGGCAGATCAATGCTGGCCACGGTAAAATGCTCACTTAAGTAAGGCCAGACCTTATCCCAAAGTCCCATTCCTCCGGCTGCCATTCTTATTAAAGTCATCAAAGGTCTACCGGGGTTTTCGGTCAAATAAACCTTGTGCCCCTCAACCTCGATTATTTTTTTTCCGTTTGCCATGAGGTCACCCCGCTTTTTATTTTTGAAAAAATTTAACTTTGCTTTCACCCAACTTCTCGACCAGATCCGATTTGAACAAGGCCTTCGCGGCCTCACTGTTTTTAAGATAAGCGTCAAAGAAAGCCAGGAGAACAATCCTGGTGATTTTGCGGGCAAAAGGATCAATGGTTTGTCCCGGTCTTCCGTCGCCGAAGGTATGATGATACGCCCCTTCGATCCAGAGGGCGTATTTATCCCCGGAGGGCATATATTTATAGGCATCCATCCGGGACTCAGCCGTTCTCGGCGGTTTAACAATGGGATCCAGGTCATTGGAACCGGTCATAATCATTGTCGGTCTGGTTATCTCATTAAAGATAGTTCCGGGGTCGACCCCCGGGGAGGTTCCAGGAGGAGACATTCCCAAAAAGGCTTTGGGCCGTGGATCACTAAAGGTTTTGCCATATTGTTTGCGGGAGGCCTCGGCATATCCGCCGGCCACAGCCAGGGTGGTGAAGGCGCCGAAGGAATGCCCGGTGAGGCCTGTGTTTTTCAAATCCATTCGTCCTTTCAGGATCGGATGGCTGATCCCTGTTTGTTCCAGCCAATCAATCACCTGGATGATATCCTGGGGGCGATTTATGGTATTCAATGGGTTTTTGAGGGATTCCTGAAGCCTTTTGATATTTTCCTGCAAACCGGCGGATAAATCCAACAGCGAAGTGTCCGAACCGTAATGGGTCATGAAAACACAAATATACCCGTGGCTGGCCATATATTTTCCCACCCAGTTGCCGGTAGCCCTGGAACCGCCTATGCCGTGGGAAACCAATAAAACCGGACTGAGTAAGCCAGTGGCCTTGGGGTAATAGATTCGAAGGGGAATCTGCCGGTTCCGGGCTGGATCGGTCAAGGTGATATCGTCGATGATTTCGTATTGGTAAGGTCCGTCCGCGCCGTCAAAGGCCTCTTTTTCAGCCGCTATTGAATTAGAGGTTTGAATTGAAGGTAGGAGCAGGGCTAAAAAGAATAGGGCGGTGAATATAAAGCCCCTGGTTCGGATGGGTGCCAATTTCATCCAGGTTGCCTCCGTTTTTTTTGAGAATGTCATAAAAGAAAGAATCTGTAAAAGTTGTCTCCAAAGCCGTCACCCCCGCGAAGGCGGGGGTCCAGAAGCAGTTGAGTTTCCTGGATTCCCGCTTCCGCGGCAATGACGAATTCGGGCTTCCGGCAACTTTTTAAGAACTTGTCATAGAAAGATAACCTGTAAAAAGTCGCCGGAAGCTTGAATTCGTAAGGACGAAAAAGAACCGTTTCCGGATGCAAACGGATTAATATCCCATCTTCTTTTTCATATCCTGATCAATCCAGATGCGGGCGTGGATCGGGCCCGATCGTTGTCCTCCGACCCGCCTTTCTCCATAGTAATTCTTCACCCAGGGCCACCAGGCCGTATAGTTATAGGCGGTTGGCAAAATGATGGCCGGAGCCTGGTCGAGGGCATAGACGGCCAGTTTTTTTATCCCCTCCAGGGCCTGTTTTTCAGTTAATTTCGGATTGGTCGTGATCTCATCATGGGTTTTGTCCAGATAAGGATCACTCATCATGTGGGGATTCCAGAGAAACCCGGTGGAAAAATTTTTCCAGATCCCGTTAAAGGGACCGCCAAAACCATTGCTGAAGAAAAATCCCGCCGAATGTGTCTTTTTCATCATCATGCTCATGGAAGAAGGATAATCCATGGTTTCCAATTCCATGGTTACGCCGATCTTGGCCAGGTAGCCCGTCACCAGGGCCCCTATATCCAGGGCCGTCTGTCCCACCGTGGGAATTTGGGCCTTGAAAGAAAAACCGTTGGGATACCCGGCCTCGGCGAGGAGTTTTTTGGCCTTTTCCGGGTTGTAGCTGAACAGCTCTCGGGCCGATGGAGGGAGTTTTTCCAACGGGGTGTAAACCGATTTGAAGGTGGGGGGAAAGGGATAGGTGTGCATTTCGGCATTGCCGCCATAGAATTTGTCGATGATTTCCTTTCTATTGATGGCCATATTCATGGCCCGTCGTACACGGATATCATCAAAAGGCTTCCTGTCCATACGCATAGCCATGGTGAAATTGCCGCCTCCCAGGTGTTTTGACCATTGCAGTTGGGGGTTGGTTTTTTTTAAATCGGCCACATTTTTCCAGTTCATAGCCATCACCAAATCCAGTTTGCCGGTTCTCAGGGAGGCGATCTGGGTGGCCTCGTCCTTGATGATCATCATCACGATCCTGTCGGTATAAGGGAGTTTATATTTCTTTCCGCCGATGGTTTCCGAGTCCCAGTATTTCGGATTTTTGGTGTAAATCTGGGAATGGCCCTCTTTATATTCGGTGATCATGTAAGGTCCGGTGCCGGTGGCGTTTTCCCATCGGCCGGCTCCCCCCGGGGCTTTCTCCTGTTCCGGCGCCTGGATGGCATCATAGTTGCCCCAGCCAATGCGGTAATACCATTCCACGTTCCACTCTTTCAGGTGTACGATCAGGGTATGGGGGTCTTTTATTTCAAACCGATCAATAAAACTCATAGAATCGGGGATGGCCTTGCGGGAGGTCTTCATCCGGGTAAAACTATAGACTAAGTCTTCCGCTGTAAGCTCCCGGGCCTTCATCACTCCGGGTTTGTCCTGCCACATAACCCCTTTGCGTAAATGAAAAATGATCTGCAAGGGATTTTTTTTGACTTCCCATTTTTCCACAAGTTCCCCCCGGGTAACTTCCGGAGGGATCCAGGCATGTTCAGCAAAATCATATTGCCTGGTGCCTCTTGGTCCTTTCTGAAGATCACCCATCAGAAGGTGTTCCATGTAAAACCCGGTATCATAGCCGTGTTTCCAGTTCATATCGATAACATCCCAGGACATGGGATTGACGGTAGGGGACATCTCCAGGATGGTCAGCGTGCCGCCGTATTGAGGACCCTTGTCAGCGGCTCCGACAACCAGAGCACAGGATAGCAAAAACAGGGTTAAAAATAATGACCGGACATATTTTTTCGACTTCATCTTCTGACTCCTTTCCACATTGTTTCTATTGGCTGTTTTGATTATTTCAGGAATTTTTATTTGTCCTTATCGGGATCGCCGATGGCCTTCCAACAGACTTCGAATATTTGACCGGCCTGGTCGGTCAGATCGCCTTTCTGCCCACGGTAGATCCACATAGTGAAAGTCCGCCGGATCATGCCGAAAATCACATCAAGCATCAGAGTTGTCGGCAGTTGGGGGTCCAGCTTTCCCTTTTCTCTCCCTTCGGTTAAAACCTTGAGCATGACTTCGGTCAGGCGGGTTTGTCGATAGGTCTTATCCTGCATCCAGATGTTCAGGGGTACAGTGATCATAATGATCCGGCCCACTTTGGGATTCCGATTATAAAAATCGAGTTGGAGCCAGATAATCTTTCTGATTTTTTCTTTAATATCCTCCAGGCCAAGAAGATGATCCGTCAATCGGACGATCAACTCCGACAGCCACTTGTCTACAAACCAAAACAACAATAATTCCTTCTTTTTAAAGTGCCTGAAAATGCTGGCATACCCGACGCCTGCCTTTTTAGCGATATCCCGCATGTTGACCTGGTGAAAATCTCCACTGGAAAATTCATTCAGTACCACCGGTTCCAACCTTTGAAGGATAGAGGATTTTATTTTTATGGAATCATTGATATCATATTGTTTATTTTGATTTATCATATTGATATAATAATAATTATTATTTATTTTATATTAAGAAATATAAGATTATTTTTGAATTTGATATCATTGGTATCTTTTTAGGATAAGGAAAACATATTGTCAAGGATTTTTTTTCAAGACCATTAATAGGGGGTAAAACAATAAAATGATCGACTTGCTTTTTTGTATTTCGGTTATTGAATGTGGTAAAGACGGGTAGCAATCGCTATTGTTTCAGTGGTCAGCTTATGTCGTTTCTGAAATCTTTCTCTGGCCTCCGGCGAAGGTGTCCGTGAGGTTTCCCAAACGCTGAGATCCCGATACCAGGTGAGCAGAAGCATCCTCCCCTGTTCCTGGCTGCGGTCAGCTTCGGCAAAGAGGCCCTGGACCTCACTGTCAAAATCCCCTTCAAAAGAAACCCAGGCCTCATCGGACAGCCTGACAATTTCCTCTACATCCCAGTTGCGGATAAGGAACCAGCGGAAGACATAGATGCCTTTCCTGGTTCGCCTGGTATGCTCGATCGGCCTTACCGTCGGGCTGAGTTGATAAGTCTCCCGGATACTAAAATTATGATCGACGATCAATCTGGATAAAGAAGTGATTCCCTCTAAGGACGGACTGGCCTCTTCTCTTGTGGTCATCAGATAAAGCTCGTTGCTGGCCAGGCCGAAGAGTCCAAAAAAGAGGCCGTAAAGCGAATACCCTGAAGCTTTGGCTTCGGGTAAAAAACTGGTGTTTATAGTTTTAACCATATTGAGGATGCCATTAGTATTGGTATCTTTGATCCTGAGAAGTTCATAGGTAGTCATTCGAGGTTTCCATTTCCTTGGTGCAGGTTAATGGTTAAGGAATTCATCAGGTTTCTTCTTCACGCATAACCCTGAGTTCACCGGTAGGTCCGCCTTTTGGCCGAACAGGTGGAATGACTTGTGGCCGTTTTATTCATAATGGGTCCACATCCGTAGCACTTTCACCGTCTTGATGTCTTCAAGAACCTGATAGATAAGACGATGTTGAATATTGATTCTTCGGGATAACGCCCCAGTGAGATCACCGACTAGCTTTTCGTAAGGCGGAGGGTTTTGGTAAGGATTATTTTGGATTATTTCTAATAACTTTAATGCTTGGGATTTAAGACCAGACTGTGCGATTTTCTTTGCGTCTTTTTGAGCCTGTTTGGTATACCTCAATCGCCAACTCACCAGCCGGGCTCCTCCGAGCACTTTTCTACGGGTGTTTTAAAACCCTTCTTAATGGATTCCCTCATGCCGGGAATTGACGTAAGGAAGAGTGTTTCTTCAATGGCTTTCCAGTCTTCTTCGGATACCAGAACCGCAGAATTTCTTTTGCCGACGATTTGTACCGGTTGGTGGGTCTCTTTTACTTCATCCACCAGATTATATAAACGCTTTCTTGCTTCTGATGCGGACAATGCTGTCATATCTTTCACCTCCTAAGCGTACCACATATGGTACGCTAACTCATTGGTAGTGTCAAGTTAATTATGGCGAACAAATAATTCAGTGATTATGGATAGCGGTTTTAAATAATCTTCTTTAATAATTTTCCCCGGGTGGGTTGGTTTTCTTCCATTCTTCTCATATTTTTCCCTCTTGCTTTTGGTGTTTTCTCTATTTATACTCTTCACATCACAAAAGTTCTCCTGATCGATTTACTTAACAGATCCATTTCCCTTTGCTCAAAAGGAAGCCCAATGGGATATTTCCCTTTACCATCATTTTATACTCCCTTGCTTGTCAATATTACTTTGAGACCCTTAATAAAACAACCCCAATAAAAGAGCAGGTTCAACCTTCCACGACGAGGAGAAAGGAGGAATGCAATGAAGACATTGCCGGAGAAATCAAGTTATACTAATGACTGGGAGGAGGCCTTTAAAAGGAAATCGGTCACCCCGGAAGAGGCGGTAAAGGTAATCAAGTCCGGTGATTTTGTAGTCACCCCCCTCCCGGCCCAGCCTGCCATCCTAATGGAGGCCTTGGCCGCCCGCGGCCAGGAGCTGAAAAATGTGCGCCTCTCCGTATCGGCTACGGCCATCGATCCCGGGTGGTTCGCCCCGGAAATGGCCGGTTCCTTTAACATCCTGGTCGAACTCTTCATCGGCTCGAGAATTCGGGAAAGCATGGACGCAAAAAGGGCCAGCTACCTGCCGGATCTTTTCTCCACGAGGTTTAAGGGGATCGATGAAGGGAGGCCGGAGAGCGACCACCACAGGGACTTTATCTTTTTAACCTCCGTATCACCACCGGATGAAAAAGGTTTTTGCAGTTTTGGTGCGACCATGTGGAACAAGCGCTCTTACCTCAAACGGGCCAGGTGTGTTATTGCCGAGATTGATAAAACGGCCATCAGAACCTACGGAACAAACTTTGTACATGTCTCAGAAATCGATTATTTCGTACACCCCCCCGACGAACCTGACCTCATAGAAAGTGAATGGGAAACAATATACCAGATGTTTTATAAGCGATCTCCGGAAGAAGTCAAAACCCAACTGTCACTGGCCCCGCCGCGCTCCCTTCGTATTTTAATAGAGATCGGACAGGCCATGGGACTCAAAGAGGGCGGGGATTTTGTGGCCCCTATTGTCGGCCTGGATGATCCTACCGAGGCCGCCATTGGCATCGCCAAGCACCTTAAAGAGATCATTCGGGACGGCGATACCATCGAGTTGGGTGTGGGAAGACCGAGTTCTTTCATGGTCAAGTTAGGAGTTTTTGATGAGCGAAATGACCTGGGCATCCACAGCGAGATGGGTTGTCCCGGCATGGCCCTTCTGGTCAAGAGGGGCATTGTCAATGGCTGTAAAAAGACCCTTCATCCGGGGAAAGCGGTCTTTTCCACCTTTATGGGTTGCAACCGGGAGGATATCGAATTTGTGGCCGATAACCCGCTTTTTGAACAGTATGATTCGGATTATGTGGCCAATATCCGGACGGTGGCCAATCATGATCATATGGTGGCCATTAATAATGGGCTTCAGATAGACCTCACCGGACAAATCTGCTCCGAAACACAATTTGGAACGAGAATGATCAACGGACAGGGCGGGCAGACCGAAATGCACATCGGGGCCTTTCTGGCCAGGGGCGGAAGGGCCATTACCCTGCTTCCCTCTACGGCCCTCGGGGGTATGTCCACTATTGTACCCCTTCTTGATTCGGGATCCCTGGTTACTATTCCCCGCCATTTTGCCGACACCATTATCACCGAATATGGGGTGGCCTATCTTGTCAATAAGACCCACCAGGAGAGAGCGGAGGCCCTGATCCGGATCGCCCATCCGGATCACCGGGACCATTTGCAGGAGGAGGCCCGGAGGCTTTTCTGGCCTTAACCATTGCAGGACGATATTGCCTCAGTGGCCTACTGGTACCAGACCGAACCCCACGCCGGATTTCCCAGGCTGCCGGATAGGGATTATTTAGAGATCATTTAGTTTCCATCCGGAAACGGTCCTTTTTCGCCCTGGCCGTGTCAATCTGCGGGATTGTTTGTGCGGCGTACCTTTGTACGCCTCCGCGCAATCCCTTGATTTCCTTGCCAGGACAAAAAATTCCTCGTTTCCGAATTGGAACCCATTAGTTTTACATTCGATATTTCCGGATGAAAACTATTTAAAGAATTGGTGAAACTAAGCCCCTCCATCAACTTTATTCCCTTTTCATCTTTTATCGATTTTATCAAAAAGATCGCAAGCCTCTTTTCGAAGATGGGTTTGGATTTTGAGTTCGATGCCGATCTCCAGGCTTTGGTCGGTGGACTTTTCATAGGCGGGCCATTCAGGCAGCCCCGGGCCGTTGGGATTTCCCGTGGCGGCAAAGTTCAGCCAGTAGGTTCGCATGGTTTTGGAAATCCGGCGATCGATTTCCGTAAAGGGATTGTTGGCGCCGATATCATGACCAAAGGCGAACCGGATTTCCGCGCCATGAAAGGCACCAAAGTTATAAAGACTCCCGGGTCGGCGATGGGTAAACTGGTACAAATAGGCTTTGGAAGAAACCTTTTCCATGGTCCTGGCCGTAGCCCGGGCCGGCCGGGTCCAGACCACATCGGTGGCCAAGCGGTTCAGGGCCGTAGTAAATTCCGATTCTTGGTATTCGGCATAAAGCTTAAGGATCTCTTTTTCATGGCCGGGGAAGAAATGGGCCACTGAAGAGGCCAGGGTTTTTCCCCAGGTCTGGAAGGCCCGCAGGAACAGGCTGGCCTCGTCCTGGTTTGATCCGGTAATCAAGGGGACATCGGCCTGCTGCCCGTTTTCATATCGCTTCACCGGATCTTCCGGTACGGCCCAACCGTCGATGACCGGCCCGGAGATGAAAACCCCATCCGGTATGGTCAGGACACCCGGCGGAGCGAGCAGGGGGGCCGTAGTGGCGTTGAGGGTTTGAAAGATTTCCTCGGCCTTCTTCCGGCGAAGTTCTTGGAGGGTGTTGCAGCCGAGTTGTTTGGCAATCCGGACCCCTTCCTTTTCCATAGGAGGAAGTCCGTCATGGGATTTTTTCAAATGACCGATTCCCCGGTAGAGGGAACCGCTCTGGACAATGGCCCGATGGAAAAGACCTCTGGCTAAGGGGGAGATCATCAGAAAGCAGACGCTCCTGGCGCCCCCGGATTCCCCGAAGATGGTGACCCGATTCGGGTCTCCGCCAAAGGCGGCGATATTATCTCTGACCCAGCGCAGGGCGGCTATCTGATCCAGCAGTCCGTAATTGCCGGAGACCTGATGTTCGGATTCGCCGGTCAGTTCCGGGTGAGCCAGAAAACCAAAGACACCGAGCCGATAATTGATGGTGACCGCCACTACCCCTGCCCGGGCCAAGACCCTTCCGTCGAAGTCGGGTTGGGAGGCCGTCCCCCCGTAGAATCCCCCGCCGTGGATCCAGACCATAACCGGCCTTCTTTCATCCGGATTCTTCGCTCCGCTCCAGATATTGAGGGTGAGACAGTCCTCGCTGGTTTTTCCATAATCCCGGTCAAAAGGGGGGGGCAGCTTTCGTTGAGGGCAAGTGGTTCCGTACTGGGTACAGGCGCGAATCCCTTCCCAGGGGAGTGCCGGCTGAGGGGCTTTCCACCTGAGCGACCCCACCGGGGGGGCGGCATAAGGGATGCCTTTAAAGGCCTGTATGTCTTCCATCTTCTCCACCGCCTGGCCGGTAATGAGTCCGGAGGTGATTTTTATGGGTTTTGAAATTTCGGAGTTCGGTTGATTCATCTCTTTCCCTCCCGCATTGGCCGTCATGAAAAATACGACTAAAAACACCAAAGAAAACCCCTGGCCGGCTTTTTTTATAATACTCATGATTGATATCCTCGTAAAAAGTCAAAAAACGACTTTTTGCTCGGCGGGAAAGGGCTTCCCCTCTCCCGCCACTTGAAGTGAATTCAAGTGGTTCCACCTTCACCCCAGGCCGGGACTTAATCGTCCTCGGCCTGCTGATGGACTTTTTACAAGTCCATCAGACATTATTCTTTTTGCTCGGCGGGAAAGGGCTTCCCCTCTCCCGCCACTTGAAGTGAATTCAAGTGGTTCCACCTTCACCCCAGGCCGGGACTTAATCGTCCTCGGCCTGCCGATGGACTTTTTGCAAGTCCATCATGATTATTCCTCCGGAATCACAGGCAGATCGATATAAGAGGCATAGGCTGATTCGTGAAAGATGGTCTGCATGGCCGGAATTCCTTTGGCATCCTGGGCAAAGGGGTTTCCGGTGTTCATGTTGCGGTCGATCCTGGGGAAATTACTGCTGGTGATATCCAGACGGATCCGGTGTCCCTTACGGAAAAGGACACTCGTTGCCGCCAGATCGATGATGTATTCCACCACTTCCCCGGGAGTGACCAATTCCGGTTTAAGAAGCGATTTTCTGTACCTGGCCCTGATTTGCCCTTCGGCCAGATTATAGGCCGCCCCATTGGGATAAACATTAATAAGCTTGGCCGTGAAGTCCGTGTCCCGGACCGAAGTGGAGGCAAAAAGATGTAATTTCAATGGACCGGTAATTTCCATATCGGCCTTGAGTTCCGGGGTGGTATAGCATAAGACATCGTGCCGTTTCTCGATCGGGGTCTGATCAATAGGTCCCGGCACCAATCTTCCCGTAGGCAGGTTTCTGCCACCCAGGGTCGGCACCGGATTAAGAGGATCATAGATGAAAATATCCGGGGGTTCGTTAGCCGGGTCCTCCCGGCTGAGCAGGCCGTCACCGGAGGCCGTTTGGGCTCGTCCTCCGCTGTGCAGATAGAAGCGCTGCCAGTCGGTTTGGGACAAAGGCCACTCCTCGGCCTTTTTCCATTGATCCAGTCCAATAACAAAATAGCGGACAGCCGGGATTTCGATATTTTCTCCCTTCATATATTTATCAAAAAAGGCGATATGGTGCTCCTTGGCAAAGGAGGAAATACCACGGGCCAGGGGTCCGAAATGCAAATCACCGGCATAAGGTAACAGATATCTGGCGTGAACCCAGGGACCGCAAAAGGCATGCTGGCCTTTTCTAGCCAAATCGGAGCCGCCCTTCCGGCGCATATTGAGAAAATTGGTAAACAGAGATCCGCTGAAGAGATCGTACCAGCCGGAGGCATGGAAACAGGGGACTTTAACCCTGGAATAATCCCAGTAGAGACCCTCCTCCGTCTTAAACAGGGCCAGGATGGCTTCCACCCTTTCAGGCTGAAATCCCTGGGAGATTCCTTCGAAGTTGAAATAAGGGATCTCTTTGATGGGAAGGTAACTGCTGACCTCAAGGGGATGGAACAGTGCCCAGGTAACGGATTCCCGCATTTTTGATACGTCTTTACCCTGTTTTTCCAATTTGTCGATCATGTCCACGGCCATGGTGGCAAACCAACTGATGCTCTGTTCCCACTCGATATGGCCGCTCATCCGGGTTTCGCTCAGAGGTCCGGCCGTGGTAATCTGAGGGGCGATGGCCTTCAACTGGGGAGGTGCCTCCATGGCCGTCTGCCACTGGTTGCGACCCAAGTAAGATGCTCCGAACATCCCCACCTGGCCGTCGCACCAGGGTTCCGAAGCAACCCATTCCACTGTGTCATAGCCGTCCTGTCCCTCCTGACCGCCGGGGAAGAACTGTCCTTCGGAGGCAAACCGGCCCCTGGTGTCCTGAATGACGAAGGCATAACCGGCAAAGGCCCCATCCACGGCGGATAAGTATTCGCTGTCGGCTGAGTTCAGCTTGTTATACGGCGTCCGCACCAGAATGGCCGGATGTTTCTCCTGGTTATCAGGTCTGTAGATATCGGCATAAAGGGTAATCCCGTCGCGGGTTTTCATGGGAATATCCCGGTCTATGCGGATGGATTTCGTTTTCATATGATTTTATGGACCTCCCTGTCAGCTGGTTTTTCTTCTTTGAATCTTGGAAGAGTAAACAAAAAAATCTTTTGGGTTGTCAAGGAAATAAAAAAGGTATCAATTGAACTTTTTGAAATTCAAGTGCTATCTTTGACAGGATTTACAGGATTGTCTTGATTTTGTGCCTTTCGACCTGTCTGCATGTAAACAAGCAGACAAGCATGGGGAAGAAAGGCACAAACGGAATCGTCCTTCTGACCGAAGCATTAATTTTAGCCGGAAGCCGATTGTGGCTGCTCAGGGTCTTCCGGAGCCTGAGCAAAATATCTGTAAATCCTGTAGATCCTGTCGGGTAATTTTTTTTATAAGAATAAAGTTTTAAAAAAAAGAGAAGGGTTCTTGACTCCCCTGATATCTCTTTTCCCGTCTCTCAACTTTTTCTTTTTTGACTGAAATTTTAAAAGACTTATGATAAAGGAGAAACCATTATGTCAAGATCCCAACTGATACTGACCTGGTCGGCGGCTGTTTCCGCTGCGGGCCTTCTCTTTTCGGAAACCTTCGGGCTTCGGGTCCTGATTTATGTCTTTAAACCCTTGACCATGGTCTTTATTGTCGCCGTCGCCTTGATCGGAATGAAAGGAGATCGTAAATTTTATGGCACCTTCGTTCTCCTGGGACTGCTTTTTTCCCTGCTGGGCGATATCCTGCTCATGCTTCCCTCAAATTTATTTGTCCAGGGGCTGGTCAGTTTTTTAATCGCCCATCTTTTCTATATCCTGGCTTTTTCCAAAGGCCGGAATCTGAGATTGAAAACCCTGTCCTGGCTGCCCTTTCTGCTGTTAGGAGTTCTGATTTACGGGTTTATGCTGCCGTCTCTGGGAGAGATGACGATCCCGGTGTTGTTTTATATGATTGTCATTTTGACTATGGGCTGGCGGGCCTATACACGATGGGGTTAGAACAAGACCAGGGAGGCAAAATGGGCCCTGATCGGAGCCATTTTGTTTATAGCCTCGGACACTGCTTTAGGCATTAACCGGTTTCGTTTTCCCTTCGAATGGTCAACCCTGATCGTCCTGGGCACCTATTTCCCGGCCCAATGGTTTATTGCCAGATCAGTTAGATCAGGGGATTGAAGCAACCCGGAAGAACCAGATTATTTCATCCAGGAGCCTTTAGAGAATTGAAGTTAATAATTAACAGAAAAGCTATATAAAAGGAGAAGCCAGATGATTAAAGAATTAGTCTTGAAGAACCGTAGTCGCCGACGTTTTCATGAAGAGGTCATCATTAATAAAGAAACATTAAAGGAACTGGTGGACCTGGCCCGGTGCTCGGCCTCGGGGGCCAACCGGCAACCCCTGAAATACCTCCTTTCCTGGGAAAAGGAAAAGAGCGCCAAAATCTTTCCCAATCTTTTTTGGGCGGCGGCGCTCAAGGATTGGAAAGGGCCGGTTGAAGGGGAGCGGCCGTCGGCCTATATCATCCTTCTCGGGGACAAGGAGATCAGCGAGACCTTCGGGGTTGATCATGGAATCGCCGCTCAGAGCATCCTCCTCGGTGCCGTTGAAAAGGGCCTTGGCGGATGCATGCTGGGGGCGATCAATGTAAAAGGTTTGCGTGAGGCCCTTCAAATCCCGGAAAAATATGCGGTCCTGCTGGTCATCGCGCTCGGCCAGCCGAAGGAAGAGGTGGTTCTGGAAACGGTTAAAGATAACCAGACCAATTACTGGCGGGACAGCCAGGGGGTGCATCATGTGCCTAAACGTCCATTAGAGGAGATCATTATTGAATAGCGAAAATCCATACTTCTTTTTTCAAGGGAACGGGATATGCAATATTAAGGTTTGAACCCCTCCACCAGTCCATTCATTCGTTGATCAGGCTGTATCAGGTTGACTTTAATAAAACCGGCCGATTCGAGTGATGACTTAATTTCGTCAAAAGAATAAGTACCGCCTCCTGAAGTCACAACCAGCATATTCACGGCAAAAAAGACTCCGCTGGCAGGCTGGGTATGATCCGAACTCATGACATGGTCACGGATTACCAGTCGTCCTCCCGGAAGAAGGGCACGGAATATCTTTCGATACAGTTCAATATTTTGTTCCGGGCTATTTTGATGAATAATAGCCGAAAGCAATGCCAAATCATGTCCTGTTGGAAGTTCATCCTTATAAAAATCACCGGCAACCAATTTGATTCGGTCAAGCAAACCGGCAGAGGCGAGTCGCCGTTGGGCAAGGTTAATTACCGACGGCAGATCGAATATAGTGGCGATCAGGCCGGGAGAGGCATCGAGGAAAGCTTGTGTATATGACCCCGAGCCACCGCCGATGTCGAGTAATTTTTTGGCCTTTCCTGGTTTTATCGCTGCCACTATCCCGGGAGCCATCTTAGAAGCGATGACCTGCATGGCCCCAATAAAAGCCTCCTGTTCGCTTTCGTTGATGTCCAATCCGGTTGGTCTGGTTCTATCTTTTCCATGGCGTATAATAACAGTCAAACCCGACCACCTTTTCCATCCGCCTACACTTAACATAACCATGGGCATTATCGAAGTCGGTGATCCCTTTGACAATAAAGAGGCTACTTCGGCTGGACAGTGGTACTTCTCTTCCTTTTTGTCGAGTAAACCCATGGTCACTAGAGCATCAAGCAATAGGGTAATGCCTCGCAGGGTGAATTCATTCTGTTCTGAAAACTAAAGAGAAACCGGTCGTTATAAAAAATTATGGACAACCGCCTCCAGATGAGTTATAAAGGGACGTAGTCATACTTCATCTGGGGGTAACCTTTTGGATTTGAAAGAGATTTTTATCCGGCCCGTTTGTCTTTCGGAAGAGCAGCGTTATCAGGAACTGATGCAGAAGCATCATTACCTGGGGTCCTTGCCTAAGATCAGTGAAACCCTCTGGTACCTTGCCTTCTGGCGCGATCAATGGATAGCTCTTCTGAGCTTTTCCGCCTCGGCTTTAAAGTGCACGGTACGGGATCGCTGGATCGGATGGAACTTCCGCCATCAGTATGACCGCCTCAAGTTGATCGTCAATAACAGCCGCTTCCTCATCTTGCCCGACTGGCATCTTCCCAATTTAGGCTCACGTATTCTGTCGTTGTGCCAAAAGCGCCTCCAGACCGATTGGCCAAAGGTTTTTGGACATCCCGTCGTCTTGCTGGAAACGTTCGTGGACCCTCAACGCTTCCAGGGAACGGTTTATAAGGCAGCCAACTGGCTCTACCTGGGTGAGACGAAAGGCTTCCGTCGAACCCGCCAGGGGTACACGGCTAAGGCCTCCTCCCCCAAAATGGTCTTCATCAAACCCTTGCGGGCTGATGCCCGAGCGCTGTTAAGCCAGGCGATTCTCCCCTTCCCTTATCAGACAGGAGGTTCTAAAATGATGCTCAATGCTCAGCAGATGCAATCCCTTCCTTCCTTTTTTGCCGAAATCCCTGATCCCCGCCGAAATCAGGGCCGTCGTCATCGACTCGCCGTGGTTCTGGCCATTGTCGCCGGGGCCTGTCTGTGTGGCATGTGCGGATACAGCGCCATCGCTGATTGGGCCCAAAGCCTCGGCAAAAATGCCCGACGGCGCTTCGGTTGCCGTTTTGACCAGGGCCGCTACCTCGTCCCCAGTGAATCCATTATCCGCAATGTCCTGATTCGCGTCGATCCCGTGCAACTGGACCAAGCCTTGCAGCGTTGGAACCAAGCCTATGCTCAAGAGGACGAAAGTCTGGCCATTGACGGCAAGACCATGTGCAACGCCATCGATGATCAGGGGCATCAAACCCCTATTCTCAGCGTCGTCGGCCATCAGAGTAAGACCTGCTACACCCAAAAAAAGTCGGTACTCTGCCCGTAGAAAACAAAGAAGAAGTTAAACGCACCAACGAAATCAAGATGGCCATCCCCGTGCTCGATACCCTCCATCTGGCAGGCAAAGAGGTGACGGCCGATGCTCTGTTGACCCAGCGCAAGATTGCCGAGTACTTGGTCAGAGAGCGTCAGGCCCATTATCATTTCACCATTAAAGGAAATCAGCGTGGCCTTCTCGAAGATGTCGCCTTAGGGTTCGAGAACCGCCAACAACCTGATTTCGTCCAGCATACGCCCCCGGACCATGGACGAGTCGAAACCCGAAAGATTTGGACCACCACCGAACTCAACGACTACCTGGACTTTCCCTGCGTCGGACAGGCCTTTGTCATCGAACGCCAATTCCTCTATAAAAAAACGGGTAAGAAATCTTCTGAAGTCGCTTACGGCATCACCCGTCGAACACCGGAGGAAGCGGACCCAGCCCGTGTCCTCACTGTTAACCGTGGCCATTGGACGATTGAGAATAGCTGCCATTACATCCTGGATTGGACCTATGATGAAGACCGGAGTCGAATCCGTACCGGCTATGGCCCCGAAAATATTACTCGGATGCGTCGATTCGCCATCGGAATTATCAAATCCAAAAAGGTCCGCAGTGTCCCACGGAAAATGCGAGAACTGACTCGTAATATCCGCCTGGTATTCGACTACTTACGGATGACAGAAAACTCATGCCCCACTCACGCTTGAAAAGGAGAACAAATTTACCGTG